>SVNR01000003.1 GCA_015066815.1 Ruminococcus sp. | reverse complement strand
ATCGCTATCGTTCTTGGCATTTTCTTATCTCCTTTCCGAAGCGCTGTTATCATATTTTAGTATACCATATTTTTAACGCTACTTCAATGATGAAAAAAACTATACCGGAACCTTTGTTAAGGTCCATAGTATAGTTTTTTTATGTTTAATATTATATCTTCTTCATCATAGCAAAGTTCGCCATGATCTTTTTAGTACCTATATCGTCGAACGCAATCTCAAGAAGGGCGTCATTTCCCATCTGCTTTACAGTAAGTACTGTTCCGGTTCCGAACTTATCGTGCTGTACTCTGTCACCGGTATTGTATTCTGCTGCTTTTTTATTTACATCGCTTCGCTGATTTTTCTTAGCTGCAAGCTGATGCTGGAAGGAAAGCGTATTCATAGCAGGATGAGATTTTGATTTTGCACTTGCAGGAACTTTGGTTGTTATTCTGTCTTCCTTGAAGATAACATCAGGATCTATTTCCTTGATAAATCTGGATTTTACATTTCTTGTTGTTGTACCAAAAATCATACGCTGTGAAGCATGTATAAGACGAAGCTTCTTTTTAGCTCTTGTAATCGCAACATATGCAAGTCTTCGTTCCTCTTCCATATCATCTTCGTTGAACATACTTCTTGTACCCGGGAATATACCGTCTTCCATGCCGATAACGTAAACATTGTCAAACTCCAGACCCTTAGCGGAATGGATAGTCATAAGCGTTACACAGTTATCATCTGAGTTTAATCTGTCAAGATCGGTATAGAGAGCTATATCTGCAAGGAAACCATCAAGTGTAGGATCTTCATTGTTCTTGGAGTATTCTACCATAGTTGATTTCAGTTCTTCTATGTTTTCAAGTCTGTTCTGTCCTTCTGCACCCTGAAGATTGAGATAATCCTTGTATCCGCTCTTATCAAGCAGTTCGTCAAGGAGTGTGTCAAGCGGAACTGTATCTGCCATATCAGAAAGCGACTCAAATATTGCCGCAAGGCTCTTGAGACTGTTGGATTTTCTTGAAAGTGACGGATAATCTTCTGCATCACGCATTACCTCAATGGGAGAAGCTGCATTAGCTATGCATATCTCATCAAGACTTCTGATAGTTGCGTCTCCTATTCCACGCTTAGGCTCGTTTACAATACGTTTGAATCTCATCATATCATAACGGTTGTTTATTACACTAAGATACGCTATGATGTCCTTGATTTCTTTTCTGTCGTAGAAACGCATTCCGCCGTATACTCTGTACGGAATATTGTTCTGAACGAGTGCTCTTTCGATGATGTTTGACTGAGCGTTCATTCTGTATAAAACAGCGTTATCCCTGAAGCTTCCGCCTGCCTTCTTGTCTGCCATTATGGCGCTTGAAACATATCTTGCTTCATCGTTTTCATCAGACGCCTTATATATATATACCTTGCAGCCGTCGCCTTCATCACACCAGAGAGTTTTCTGTTTTCTCGTTTTGTTGTTTTTTATAACTGAGTTTGCTGCACTGAGGATATTCTGAGTCGAACGGTAATTCTGTTCAAGTCTGATAACACCGCAGTTTTCAAACTGATCTTCAAAGCCGAGAATATTTGCTACAGTCGCGCCTCTGAATCTGTAAATACTCTGATCATCGTCACCTACAACACAGATGTTTTTATACTTTCCGGAAAGAAGACTTACAAGCCTGAACTGTGCGTGATTTGTATCCTGATATTCGTCCACCATGATGTAGCGGAATCTGTCCTGGTAATGCTCAAGAATCTCAGGATAATCTTCAAAAAGCTCAACTGTAATCATGATAATATCGTCAAAGTCAAGTGCGTTTGCCGCAAGAAGTCTTTTCTGATACTCTCTGTATATATTCGCATATGTAGCAAGCTTAAAATCATCTCCGGCCTGTTTTTTATACTGCTCCGGACTGATAAGCTTATCCTTTGCATCACTTATAGCGTTTGCTACTGCCTTAGGATTGAACGCCTTGTCTGTAACACCCAGATCTGCCATACATGCTTTTATAAGGCGCTGGCTTTCATCTGCATCATAAATTGTAAAGTTGCTGCTGTATCCAAGGTTGGTTATTTCTCTTCTGAGAATACGTACACAAATCGAATGAAAAGTCGCTGCGTTTACATCAAGACCTTCTGTACCAAGCATATTTTCAAGTCTTGTCTTGAGTTCGTTTGCTGCTTTGTTTGTAAATGTAATAGCAAGTATATTCCATGGTTTTATCGGAGATACAGCCACTGCTTCCCTCAGACGTTCTTCGTCATCAGTGTTTCCGGCTATGTAATCTTCGAGGAAATGAATAGTTTCATCATCTGCCTCACGACAATCGTCTGTATCATGATATGCATTTCCAAATCTTATCATATTTGCTATGCGGTTTATCAGTACGGTAGTTTTTCCGCTGCCTGCACCGGCAAGAACCAGTAACGGTCCGTTAATGGTAAAAACCGCTTCCTTCTGAGGATCGTTCATTTTGCAAAAATATTTTTTTAGTGCTTCCTGTCTTAATCTGATAAAACTTTCTGACATAAATCTGCTCCATTCGTATTTGTTTTCCGTTCATCTTTTTCACGGAAAATCCTCGTTAATAGTCAATTTTTATATATATTTATTATACCATATTTTCCTGATTAATTAAAGAGAATTTATCTATATAATGAAGTAAAAAATAGAATTGAAATCAGAATAAATATTTCGCATTTTCACTATATCTGCACATAAAACAGCAAAAAAGGTCCGGAAAACGAATCCCGGACCCTTTTTTATGTATTAACATCCATATACTTCCCGTGCCGAATCAACGGTTGCTTTGGCATCACGCGCATAATAATCCGCACCGATTTTTTCGGCGTACTCAGGAGTAAGCACTGCTCCCCCGACAACGATCTTACAATCAGGTTTTACGCTTTTAACAAGCCTTATAGTCTCTTCCATAGACTTCAGAGTAGTAGTCATAAGTGCCGATAATCCAACAAGCTTTACGTCATCAGCCATGGCAGCATCTGCAACAGCCTGATACTCAACGTCCTTGCCAAGATCTATGACATCAAAGCCATAGTTTTCAAGAAGAACCTTTACTATGTTCTTTCCGATATCATGGATATCACCCTTGACAGTAGCAAGTACGACCTTTCCTTTTGAAACTGATGTATCATCCTTTCCCATCTCCGACTTTATCACTTCAAAAGCCGCCTGTGCAACACCTGCTGAAAGAATAAGCTGCGGAAGGAAAATACGTCCGCTTTCAAAATCAGCACCTGCCTTGTCAAGCGCAGGTATAAGCATATCATCAACTATTTTCATAGCGTCAGTAGTTTCAAGAAGCTTTTTTGTTATAGCCGCCCCCTCGTTCTTAAGCCCGTTCCGGACTGCAAACAGCAGGCCTTCCGCTGAAGCACCGGATTCACAGGAAGACGGCGCAGATACAGACGACGGTACCGCATCGTTATACGCAGCGATAAAATCTGCCGCGTTTTTGTCTATGTTCGCAAGCAGCTTATACGCTCTTACCGCACCTGTCATTGCGGCTATATTAGGATTTATAATAGGCAGATCAAGTCCGTGTGAAAGACATATCTGAAGAAAATTGCTGTTGATAAGCTCTCTGTTCGGAAGTCCGAAGGATATATTTGAAACACCGAGAACTGTCTTCAGTCCCAGCTCGTTTTTAACTCTGTTCAGAGCTTTGACAGTTTCCATAACTCCTTCCTGCTCTGCTGAAGCGGTAAGAGTAAGGCAGTCTATATAAACATCACGCTTCGGAATACCGAGCTCCATAGCTCTTTTCATTATTTTTTCAGCTATATCAAAACGTTCCTTTGCGGTTTTCGGAATACCGTTTTCATCAAGTGTCAGTCCGACTACAGCAGCTCCGTATTTTTTTACTATCGGAAGAATCGTAAGAAGTGACTTTTCTTCACCGTTGACAGAGTTTACAATAGCTTTTCCGTTATATACTCTTAATGCTGCTTCTATTACTTCCGGAATTGTCGAGTCTATCTGGAGAGGACGATCAGTAACACTTTGTATTGCCTTTACTGTACGGACCATCATAGCTTTTTCATCTATATCCGGAAGACCTACATTCACATCAAGAATATCAGCTCCGGCATTCACCTGTTCAATAGCCTGACCAAGTATATAATCGATATCACCTTTTTTGAGAGCTTCTTTAAATCTTTTTTTGCCTGTAGGATTTATTCTCTCACCTATTATTCTTGGCTGGTCTATAACTGCTGTATCTGAGTATGAACATACTGCCGCACAGATATCCGGTGTGCGTTCCCTGCACGTTTTTTCTTTGAGCATGTGCGTAAGAGACTCGATATACTCAGGAGATGTTCCGCAGCATCCGCCAAATATCTTTACACCCATATCCGCAAATACTGAAGCTGCCTGTGCAAAATCATCAGGATCAACATCATAAAGGTTAGTATCAGGATCAGGAAGCCCTGCGTTAGGTTTTACAGCTACAGGAAGACAGGTCCATCTGCATATTTCTTCAACGACCGGAACAAGCTCCTTCGGGCCGAGAGAACAATTCACACCTATCGCATCTGCTCCGAGCCCTTCGAGTGTAAGCGCCATCGCAGAACATGAGCAGCCGGTAAATGTTCTGCCGTTTCTTTCAAAAGTCATAGTGCATATTACCGGTTTGTCTGAGTTTTCCTTTGCTGCAAGAAGTGCTGCCTTTACTTCGTAAAGGTCGGTCATTGTTTCAATAACTATAAGGTCAGCGTCACTGCCTGCAATAATCTGTTCTCTGAAAATATCATACGCTTCCTCAAAGCTCAGACTGCCTGTAGGTTCAAGAAGCTGTCCGATAGGACCTATATCAAGAGCTGTATACGCCTCTTTTCCGCTCTTTTCACATGCACTCCTTGCTATTTTTACGCCTGCTTTTATTATTTTTTCTACCGAATGACCGCAGCCGTCAAGCTTAAAACGATTTGCGCCGAATGTATTGGCATATACGATCATAGAACCGGCAGAGATGTAGCTTCTATGTATCTGCTCTATTGCATCAGGTGCGGTAAGATTAAGAAGCTCCGGAATTTCTCCTGCTTCAAGACCACTTTTCTGGAGCATTGTTCCCATAGCTCCGTCAAGAAAAACAAACTTGTTTTCACAAAGAATTTTTTTAAAATCCACAGTGCAAACCTCTCTTTCTGAATCTGCATTTTTCTCTCATATCACAGGTTATACAGCCTCTCATTTTGTGAGACAGCGGGGTTTCCGAAACTCCCATTACAGATGTGATTGATTTTATAGGAGTAAGCATACTGCTCTCAGACGTGCATAGTCCGATTTTTCTTGGTGCGTCAAGAACGTCCAGAAATCTTTTCTGTATCTCTATAGAAAAATCTCCATATCCGGGAGCATATCTCCATGTAAAGTATTTTCCCGTATGCTCGCTTTTTATTTTTTCTTCCGCAGCCACACACACCTGCTCAATTGCCGCACTTGCAAGAGCATCTGTGATAACAGCTCTTGCCATATCAGTTATCTGCATTTTTCTGATAAGCGCATCTGCATCGGCTCCGAGTGTTGCAGCAATAAGCACGACACCGGAGCATTCGTTAAGATGGGCTGATATATCTGCTCCATCAAGAATAAGATTTGCTCCTATGAGTTTTACCTTATCCGCTGAAACTTCAATATCAAAATATCTGTACACAAACCTCGGAGACAGGATACCTACAAGCTCGCTTTCGCATCGGTCCATAATACCTGACTCAAGCTCAGAGATATTTTCATCATGACAGGCAAGATATCTGAGTGCTTCCGGACGGTTTATTGAGTCAATTATCAGCATCAGAGCATTCCTGAAACTGCTTCTGAGATTTTTTCAGCTATGTAAGGATTGTTCATGGTATAAAGATGTATTCCGTCAACACCTGAAGCAACAAGATCAACTATCTGATCTACAGCATATGCTATTCCGGCATCCCTGAGTGCTTCCGGATTGTTCTCATACTTAGCCATTATCCTTGTAAACTTTGCAGGAAGGCTTGCACCACACATAGAAACCATTCGCTCGATTGATTTTTTATTTGTTACAGGCATGATACCTGCTTCGATAGGAACAGTTATTCCTGCGATTCTTGCTTTTTCAAGAAAATTATAAAAAAGATCGTTATCAAAAAAAAGCTGACTTATCATATGCTCTGCGCCGGCATCCTGCTTTTCCTTAAGATGTCTTATATCGCTGATAAAATCAGGTGAATCAAGATGACTTTCGGGGTAGCAGGCAGCTGATATATGAAAATCAGCGTTTTTCTTTATGTAGTCTATAAGATCACTTGCATAGAGAAAATCATTTTTCGGGGGTCTTTCCGGGTTTATATCTCCGCGAAGTGCAAGAATATTCTCCACGCCCTTTTTCTTCAGATCATCAAGAATAATATCTATATCCTCTCTGGTGTTGCTTACACATGTAAGATGGGCTGCAGAGTTTATTTTAAGATCATTGCAGATATATGATGCAATATCACCCGTGATATTGTCACCGTTTGTTCCGCCTGCACCATAAGTTACACTTATAAAATCAGGTGCCAGCTTTTTCAGACTGTCAAGCGTACCATATATAGCGTCGGCTGACATATCTTTTTTCGGCGGAAAAACCTCAAAAGAAAAAACACACTTTCCCTTTCCGAAAAGCTCAGAAATTTTCATATATAAAATCCTCCGATCTGTTTATTTCCGATATATCCGTCATGCTAACGCCACCGGAAACCTTTTTTCTGTTATTACCATGCATACCAGGCTAACAGAAAACACCAAATAAATTTGTCGTTTACTATAAATTATAACACTATATCAGTATTTGTGTCAATCAAAGCTGCCGGAATTTTTTTATAATATTTTCAGATTTTTCTGTGACGTCTTCTACAGACACTGATGAATCTACTCTGAAAATGTTTTTGTACTTTGCGATCCTTGAAGCTGAAAAGTCCTCTTCATCAGCAAGATAACGTCTGCAGACTTCACTGTAATTAGGCGAAGTCTGCTGAGACTCTCTTCCGATACATCTTAAGAGTCGTTCGTTGTCGGGAAGTTCAAGATATATAACAACAACTGTATCTTCATCATAGCGTTCATAAAGCTTTTCAACTACATCAGGCGTTCCGATAAGCATATAATCATTCTGTTCTTTTATATCCGTTTCACAAATAAAATAACTCCAGTCTCCGTGTACTGTATGATATGTTCTTTTTTCGATCACCCTGCCGTCTCGTTCAAGAGCCTCAAGAGTTTTTTCATCAGTAAAATGATATTCTCTTCCCTCCTGCTCGTTAGCTCTCCTTGGTCTTGTTGTATAGGTAACAACAGGTTCAAGACAAGGTATGTCTCTTTTAAGCAGATGATTGAAAAGCGTATCCTTACCGCTCCCGCTCTTTCCTATCAAACAGAAAATCTTTCCCATAAATTTTTTTCACTTCCAAAAAATATTTTTTTCGTTCACTATACTTCTATTGTTTCTCCGAGCTTAAGAGAATAAATCAAAGCCTGCTTTACTTTTTTGTTTTCTATTTTTTCAAGCGCAGCTTTATAGATAGCTACCTGCATTGAGTAATTTTCTGCAAGCACAGAAACATCAGACACATTATCTGTTTTATAATCTACAAGTACGATTCCGTCGTCCTCCTCAAAATACATATCTATGATACCCTGAATCATACTATCGGTTCCTGAAAACTCTGACAGTTCATCAAAACCAAGCTCAAGGTCGCTTATCCTCATAAGGAACTGACGCTCCTTCTCTATACGCAGAGAAGCTGATGCTCTTTTAAAAATATCAGAACTGATAAAGCTTTTTATATACATAGGATCTATAGCCTCTGCCTGTTTGACCGTGATAAATCCTCTGTCGGCTACACTGAGTATTTCCTTTTCCGTATCCAGAAAAAGCTTTTCAAAATCAGCATGCTGCAGAATACTGTGGATCACCGTTCCCCGTTCGCTTCCTGTCATTTTGCTTTTTTCATTCATAAAGGAAGGCTTTTTCAGGATAATACCGAATTTTTCATGATCCTTTGATATATCTGATACCGAAAGCTTCGCTCTGACAGATGAAAGTGAACTATCATAAGATTTTTCAAACGTGGTTTTTATCTTCTGAGTAAGCTCTTCATCAGGCTCTGCTTTTTTTGTATTGTCCTGATCTGCGTTTTCTGTACCGTCCTCAGATTCCGGAGAAAACTCATAAAACAGTATGTTAAAATCACTTTTTTCAGCATGGAACATATTATAACCGCTAAGCTCCCTGAGTATTTTGCCGTCAGGGTGAGTCATAAGCGACATAATAAGCCAGTCTCCCATTGACTTTGCACTTGCTGCGATTTCATCTGTTATCCCGCCTGACTGATATATGCCGGAAGCGTATCCTGCAAGCTTATCCTTCTGACTTTTTCCTATTTTCAAAGGAATAAAAAGCCGCTCCTTTGCACGTGTAAGCGCAACATAAAGCAAACGCATCTCTTCACTGAGCGAATCCCTGTTGTTTATCATATCTATGATTTCAAAGGGAAGCGTCTTGTATCTCTTGAATTCTCTTCTGCTCTGAAGTCTGAAGCCTATTCCGTTTTCAAAGTTAAGTCTGATGTTTTTCAGCGAGTCCTGTCTGTTGAACTCAGTCTGGGTTTCACACAGGAACACAAAAGGAAACTCCAGACCTTTGGATTTGTGAATAGTTTTTATCATTACAACATCCTCTGAAGTCGATACAGTCTGACCCTGTTTAAAATCACCGCTCATTTTTACCGTACGGTCTATATACCTTAAAAAGCCTCCGAGTCCGTCGTCAGAAGACTCCTGATATATCTTTGCATACTCCAGAAGCGCACGAAGATTTGCTCGTTTCCTGTCACCGTCCTCATACAGTCTCACAACAGAAATAAAATCCGTTCTGTCATAAAGCTTGCGTATAAGCTCTACGAGGCTCATTGTAGCCGATAGCATACGAAGATCTCTGAGCGTATCGTATACGTTTATTATTTTAGCCTTCATAACATCAGAAATGTTTTCTGAATGATTCCCCTCTGCTATAGAGCACACTGAATTATAAATATATTTATTTCTGTTCTCAAGCCTCAGAAGAGTCATCTCATCATCAGTAAGCATAAACATCGAAGACATAAGAACGGCCGCAAACGAAGTATCTATGAGCGGATTGTCAATTATGCGCAGCAGATTGAGAAGAACAGAGATTTCTCGTGATGAAAGATATCCGGCTGTTTCTTCACTGTATGCAGATATTCCACGTTTTGAAAGCTCTGAAATATACATAGCCGCATCATCTTTTTTTCTGAGCAGTATGCAGAAGTCACGTCTGCGGCAGTCTCTTGTACTTATGCCGTCCTTGTTATCTACCTGCACCTTCTCTCTGAGCATAGACGAGATCTTTTCTGCCGTATACTCTGCCGCAGCTGTTGTTTTATCATCTCTGTCGCTTACCAGAAGTGCTATCTCTGTTTTTCTTTCTCTATCGGTAAACGACGCTCCCTGTACAAGCTCCTCGCCGCTGTCGTATACTATATCTCCGACTTTTCTGCTCATTATCCCGGAAAAAATAAAGTTTACAAAGCTTATAACATCCTTTGAGCTTCTGAAGTTTCTGTTAAGCCTGATGTACATGTTTTCACCGGACCGGGCTTCCTGATATTCAACAGAATTCTCCATAGTGTTGATAAAGTTTTTAGGATTTGCAAGTCTGAAACGATATATGGACTGCTTTACATCTCCTACCATGAATACATTGTCTCCGAAACGTTCCGGAGTTCCGCCGTGTGAAAGAAGCTTGAAAATAAGATCCTGGTTGTTGTTCGTATCCTGAAACTCATCTATCATAATTATTTTATAATAATCGGAAAGCTCACAGGCAAGAGAGGATTTTTTTATATTGCCGTCTTTATCGATCTCAGAAAGAAGCTTTATTGCAAGCGTCTCAGCATCAGAAAATCCTATACAGTTTTTTTCTGTTTTCTTTTTCCACAGCTTTGCTTCAAGCTCTGAAATCATCTGCTCCAGGATCACCAGAACTTCAAAATGCACAGCAATATCCTCAGCCGAATGCTCAATAAGCTCAGCGGATTTTTTTATGTCATCACGTAAAATTTCCTTGTATCCGTTACGCAAAGCAGTTATTTTTTCCTTTACATCCGGATCTGCATCCTTCGGAAAAGTAAGTCTTGCAAACTCCGGAGCATTATACTCCTCTATCTTTTCAGGAAGAGTTTTTGAAGATGATTCAAACAGAGATTTTATTTTCATCACTGAAAAATACTCTGTATCAAGTATATCGGTACATTTTTCGCCTATATCCGAATCAGTCGCAAGGCTTACACATTCTGCTGACATTTCCTCTGCTTTTTCAAGTGATGACATAATAACTCTGCTGTATATATCACACATCTCAGTATGTGCATCACGCTCAGGCGAATATTTTTCACAGCATTCTCTTAGCCAGCGCTCACCGTAAGGTATCGAGGAGATGTATATATATATATCATATATCAGTTTTTCTATAGTATCATCATCAATATGACAGAACTGTCCGTAAAGTCTGTTTATCTGCTCAGGATGCTTTTCATAATACTCTGTTACAAGCTCCGATATAGCTGTAGTAAGCATAAGACGGGCTTCGGATTCGTCCATTATTCTGAAGCTTCCCGACAGCTCAAGCTCATGAACATTATCCCGGATAAGCTCAAAACAGAATGAATGTATTGTAGCTATTTTTGCACTCTGAAGGAGAAGCTGCTGACTGTTCAGCCAGTGGTTATCAGGCTGTTTTTCAATAAGCTCCGCAAGTGCTGCTGTAAGTCGCTGCTTCATTTCTGCGGCAGCATCCTTGGTAAACGTAACTATCGCCATTCTGTCAGCAGGGATTTTTTCAGTGCTGTCCGAAAGCTGTCTTATAAGACGTTCTACCAGAACAGAGGTTTTTCCGCTTCCGGCTGCAGCAGATACAAGCACCGATGAACCACGGGCAGATATCGCCGCTTCTTGTTCTTTTGTCCACGCCATTTTTAATCCTCCTCTCCGAGTATCTGATTTTTTATACTTTCAATATCATCAGGCAGCAGCCTTTCTCTTTTTAAAGGATAGTTTCCGCATATATCGTGATAATCACAATAGCTGCATACACTTCTTTTTTTATCATAGTTAAGCGGGGATGCCGAAATATCTCCGCTGTAAAGCTTCTCTGCCATATCCGTAAGAAGCCTGTCCGTATGCTTTCTCAATCTCTCAAACTGAGATCTCGTAAGACATGATGTGTATCTTTTATCAAGCTCGAAGCTTCCCTTCTTGCGTGCTGCAGATGTAAGCTTTGCAGGAATATAGATACCCTCTATATGTTCCTCCATAGCCTGAAGCACCCTGAGCTCCTTTAACAGCACTCCTGACATATGATAATACTTGTTCAGGTAAGCATCAAGTCCGTCGTTATCGCTTCGTTCTCTGTCGAGGGAGATCTTTCCGGAGGGCATATATAAAACTCCTGCAGGAACAGAACTGCCGAACGGTCCGTCGCTGCCTGTTATCGAAAACAGATACAGAAGCATCTGCATATCTATTCCGAAAAGAATATGATCAAGGTTAAACTTTTTGACACCTGTCTTGTAGTCAACTATTCTGACAAACCGCTCTCCTGCATCTTCAAAAATATCTATCCTGTCTATTTTTCCGTTAAGCACTATCTCAACGCCTTCCTTTGTGGTAAGCGTTACAGGCTTTACGCCATTTTTTTCAGATATCTCAAACTCGTATCTTGCAGGAACAAACTCAGAGCCTCTGAGCTCCTCCTTAAGATGATTTATCAGCATAAGAGCGTCTTCGGTAAGTCTTTCAAATCTCTTGTTGAGACGTGTGTTTTTACCGAATTCTCCGCCGAGATTTTTTTCCTTATAAAGCTTTGAAAACTTTTTTATATCCTCTGTTATCTGCTCATCCGTAAGTGAAAGAAAATCCGACTTTGAGGCACAGCCTGAAAAAATATGCTCAAGGCACATATGAACAAGCTTTCCAAGCTCAAGCGTATTTATTTCCTTCTGCCCTCTTGCCGCTATCCTGAGTGCATAACGACAGTAGTATTTAAAATGACAAAGATTATATTCTTCAAACGAGGTCGCAGATACGGCAAGTTTATTTCCGAAAAGCTTCGACATGAGATTTTTGTCATCGATACGATGGTCAGAATCAGGGCTTATAGAATCAAGATATGATATTTTTCTGAAGTATTCAGGATCCTCCATGAGAGCCGCTCTGAGAGAAGCATTTTTTACGGAATTTCCGTTAAGGCTCTGAACATAGTTATAATATGCTGATTTTTTTGTCGGCGAATAAAAAAGATCATCATAATCTGAAGCAAATGTCATGATGTTATCGTTATACAAACTGCTTATCTGACGTAAAAGATACGACGGATATCTCGAGCCACCCGACAAGTCCGAAAGAGGATATGTTATTATCACACGTTCAGATGCGGCTGAAAAAAGTCTGTACACCGTAAAACGTTCATCTGTCAGAAGTCTTTTTGTATCCTTGCCGATCTCTACACCTATCTGCGCAAAAGCCTCCTTGTCAGTATCGCTTAGCATACCGGACTGTTTGGCGGCATACGGCAGGATCCCTTCGTTCGCTCCCATGACAAAAACTACCTTCTGAGCATTAAGTCTTGCTTTTTCAGCCGATACCACAGATACTATATCGAGTCTCTGAGGCGGACTTAAAAATCTGTTCTGCTTAAGCACAAGCTCAAAAAGCTCGCCGAAAACAGCAGGATCTGTTTTTTCATCTGAGAGGATATCGTTCATTACATCAAATATATCCATGATACTGCTGTATATTCTGTTTATCTCAGACGCCATATCTGTCATGCCGTTCTGTTTATAATCTGCTATGAGCGATCTGATATTCCGGTTAATGCCTTCCTCTTCCATAAACTCATATATATAGCGGCACAGCTCCGATGCACTGCTTTCTCTGCATTTCTGACGAAGTCTGAGTACAGGAACGACAAGACTTTCTCTTAACGTGTCCATATATTCTAAAACTTCTCTTTTTTCCGAATCAGCAAGACTTGTTCCGGAAAAACAGGTTTCCCACATTTCCCCGTCAATATTCCACTTATAACAGAAGTTTTCAAGCTCTGATATGCTGTCTATATCAAGCTTTGTAAGCATGGTTTTGGCATATCTGAAAAGCATATCAGAGGTTATGCTCTTTGCTCCTGCAAGCTCAAGAAGCGAAGTTACAAGAAGCACTGCCGAAGTATGCATAACCGGCTTTTCGATATCAGAAAAATACGGTATCTCATATCTCTCCATTGCTGACTGAAGAATTAAGTCATAATCAGCAAGCTGTCTTGATACTATTGATATTTCTCCGTATCTGTAGTTTTTTTCGAGTACAAGATACTTGATGTATGAACATACAAAATCCGCTTCCTTGTAAAGATCCTTTGCCTCTGTTATCCTGATATACTCTCCTGCTGATACATCATTTACTTTTTTTCTGAATACAGAACTGCTTAGCTGACACACAGCGTCGTTTCTGAATCTTACCGGTTTTCCGAGAAATATATCCTCAGTGCTTTTTCCGTACTTCTCTGCTATCCTCTTTATCTTGTTATATGTGCCGTTTACAGCTGCAAACAGAGAATACTCTGAGCCTTCAGTTTCAGGAGTGCATAAGGAAATATAAAAATCCGAGCATTCGGCAGCAGCTACATCAATCATCTCGTATTCGTCAGGGCTGAAGCTGTCGAACTCGTCTATAAAAAATACCGAACCTTCAAAAAAGTCATTCATATTTGCCAAAGCTGCTGCTTCAGTAATATCTGTCAGTCCGTCCCTGTAGCCTCTTTCCTGCAGTATTCTGTCATATGTCGTATATATAAGAGAAATATCATGAGCCTTTTCTAAAATTTTCTTATCAGCAGAGAGAAGCCTTGACGCAAGTGTATCCGGATTTACGGAGGCACGTCTTAAATCCGCAACTATATCAAGTGCATCGTTTATAAAAGCTCTGCCGCTTGCCTGTCTGTTAAAGTACATAAGAGACCTGTTGTTCTGTATTTCCTTTAAAGTAAGGTACATAAGAACGGCTTTGGTGTTTTCATCAGCATATTCACCCGATCTGCAGCCGTATCTGTCAAAAATAGTCTTGGCAAGTCTGGTAAAGCTTAAAACGTTTATTTTATTGAAAACATCAGCTGAAAGCTCCGCATATAGTTTTCTTTCATATTCAAAAGAAAACTGCTCCGGTATTATAACAAATATTTTACGATCATCAGAAATGTGCTGTTTTATTTTTTCAATAACAAGCGTTGATTTTCCGCTGCCGGCTTCACCTTTTATAAAGCTTATCATCTCATCATTCTCCTTCCTTACGAACATTGCCACAAAATTATAGTGAACGTCAAAATAAATCTGACTTTCACTATATGTATTATGTATAGTATATCATAATCTATAGTGAACGTCAAAATAAATTTATAGTGAACAAAAAACAAAGCTGTATCATACTTCATAAGAAGCAGATACAGCTTTTATCAGCTGGTATTCACTCAGCTTTCCTTCTTCAGTGTTCTTATAACATCCTTAAACTTCGGAGGATTTCCTCTGTATAAGACAAATGCCTTATAGATCTTAGCAGCGATAAATACTATTATCGAAGTCGATACAAGCATAAGGAGTATACTGATACAGCCATAGAGTGTGTTTATATTTCCAAGAAGTATGTCAGCAGGAACTGTAAACGGCGCGGTAAACGGAATAAATCTTATTATTCCAAGAACATGATCGTTTCCGTTAAGTCCGTTTATATATGGAATCATCCATGAAAAAACAACAATCATCGTATATATTCCATAATAAGAGTTGACCTCCTCTGTCTTTGAAGCAAATGTTCCCACAAATGCCGCAAGAGAAACGTATAACAGAAAACCTATCAGAAGTGCAGCTATCGAAAGCACGGAAGCTACAAAGGAAAATCCACCGTTCTCGATAAAGCCCTCTAAAAATCTGAGTATCTCACCGCTTACGGATTCTGTCATTGACATTCCGGCACCTATGCCCGCCGCAAGAGATATTATCCATACTGCAAGCTGAAGTAAAGCCGCAAAGTATATACCAAATATCTTTCCGAAAATAAGGCTATAAGGTTTTGTAGCAACAAGCATCATTTCCATCATCTTTGAATCTTTTTCAAGAACAACGCATCTTGAAATATTCTGACCGTAGATACAGAGAAGCATATACAGGAAAACTCCAAAAAACGCCGGAATGATGTTCTTTATCATTTCTTCATCCTCGGAAGCACCCTCTTCACCGATAACGGACATTTTTATAGAAATATTTTTCAGAAGCTCAGTTTTCTGCACATCTGTCAGACTGCTTTTTTCATA
The DNA here is from genome assembly GCA_015066815.1 of Ruminococcus sp. Classification (GTDB taxonomy): domain Bacteria; phylum Bacillota; class Clostridia; order Oscillospirales; family Ruminococcaceae; genus HUN007. The sequence goes on along the minus strand of SVNR01000003.1, from coordinate 63,925 downwards.
TATGACATAGTGAAGGTTTTCATCTATAAAATCAGCAAGGTTATCAGGAGATTTTTTCTCTCCCAAAAAGCCTTCCGGTTTTACTACTTTTATGTTAAAACCTGTTTTTTCATCATCTGTAACTTCTATAGCAACAGCATGGCCGCTTCTTTCTGAAGCCTCTTTTACAGCTTCATGAATATCACCCTGTGAGTTTACAAAAACTATATCCTTATAAAGCTCATTTTCCGAGCTGTGCATAACGTTATAATCAATTCCGCTCAGAACACTGCTGTCACTTACATATACATAATCTATATCAGTCGGAGCTTCCTTCCCGATAAACATTTCTGAGATAAATAAAGCTCCTGCAGAAAGCGCTGCAAGTATAAGTGCTATTATAACAGTTGTGATGATATATGTCTTTGATCTTATCTGCTGTAAAAACGTAAATCCTAACACTGTATTCATAACATCATCCCTGTCCTTTCTGAGACTTTGATATACTTAAAATATGCTTTAACTTAAGTCTCTCACCCTTATGATATATGAGTACATGATATATCTTCGCCGCAAACCTGAAAAGCAAAGCTGTAAGTAAAATAACCTCACCCCAGAGTATAAGCAGATCTGAAAGCGACGCCTTTCCGAATATATAGTGTATAGGAACTATATATATTCCTGAAAAAGGAAAGAAGTATGTTACAGTTGTAAAAATCTGATTGTTTATAAAGGAACAGCCCATAACCATATATACACCAATAACAGTCATCATAGAAATAAACGAACTTGAACTTGAAAGATCCTCTATACTGCTGCATGAAGCACCTGTCATACCGGATATAACAGAGTAGAAAAGATATGCAAGAATCGTAGTAACTATTACTGCAAAGATACCAAAGACAATTCTTCCGAGACTTATATCACTGCTCACAGGAGCAGCTATATCAGGAGTTCCTCCTGCACTTGCCTTATTCAAAGCTTCAAGAGCTATATTTGCGGCTTCTTCCATGCTCTTTGAAGCAACAACTGCTGATAAAACACTGGAAACCAGACCGGATATCAGCATAAGTACGCAGTTGCAGATAAGAACAGCCATAGTTCCCAATATCTTTCCGACTATTATTGCAAGCGGACGTGCAGACATCAGAAGCGTTTCTATTACTTTTGAGGATTTTTCAAGAACTATACTTGCTGCTATCTGCTGACTTGAAACGAGGACTATCATCATTATTACACAGGCATATATAATAACTGCCGTCATAACCACTTCGTTCATCTCTTCCTTATCATCCTCGGCAGATATATCGGAAGCCTCCACAACCGCAGTGTTTATTTCAGAGTTGATAAAATCACTTATTTCGGAGGAAATACCTGTCTGAGACATCTTGGAATCTCTGAAAAAGTCCTCTATCTCATCTGAAAACATACCGATATTCATTGTACTCAGTTCACTGCCCTCAGCGTGGTAAAAAACCATATGATATCTTTCGTTATCTTCATAAATATGAAGCATTATGTCTCTCAAAGCATCATCTTTAAAAACTTCCTTAAACTCATCAGGAGCTTTGTCTGTATCTGTAAAGTTGATTTTTTCGTAGTATGGCTCCTGCTTTTTAAACTCATCTGCGTCAAAGGTATAAGCAGTATCGTTTTTTACATAAACATTCTCTATCTTGCAGTCACTCAGATCCGATAGCTTTTCTGCAGCACCTGAACCTATGAGTAATGTTACCACAGGACCGGAAACGATTATGAGAATGCATGTTACAATCAAAGATACTATTGCCGCTTTGCTTTTGTAGTTCTGGATAAATGTAAATGAAAAAATTTTCTTCCAGCCGGCAATATCACTTTTCTTCATTGTCACCACCAACCTTTTCTACAAATATTTCATGAAGCGATGGCTCTCTGAGTTCGAATCTTATTATAAGGATTTTTCTTTCTATCATCTTTGCAAGAAGAGTATTTGCCTGTTCATCGCCTGTGACCTTAAGCTTGTATTCTGTTTCCTTCTGACTGAGAAGCTGTATTCCGCACTCTTCAACAAGCGGAAGTATATCACCCTCACACTTTACAAATAAGTTTACTCTTCCGTAGCTTTTTTTAATATCATTTAGATTTCCCTGCAGAACAGTTTTACTCTTGCTTAATATGGTTATATCCGAACAGAATTCTTCTATAGTAGGCATCTGATGACTTGACATAATAAGAAACTTGTTTTTATCTATCTGCTCATGTATCACTGACTTGAAAAGATCTGTATTGACAGGATCAAGTCCGCTGAGCGGCTCATCAAGTATAAGAAGCTCCGGATCAGAAAGCAGTGCAGAAATAAGCTGTATCTTCTGCTGATTTCCCTTGGAAAGCTGTTCAGGCTTTTTGGGAGGAAGTGTTTTTCCCTTGCTTGTTTTTCCCGGATAAATATATTCTCCTACCTCAAAACGATCAGACCAGTATTTTATTCTTGTCAGAGCATCTTTTTTTGAAACGTTTCTTAGTCTTGCAAAATATATAAGCTGATCCATAAGTGAACACTTAGGATAAAGTCCTCTCTCCTCCGCAAGATATCCTACGTTGCAGGATATAGCATCAAGCGGTTTTCCGTTCCATTTTACCTGACCTGTGTCATGTGAAAGCATACCAAGCATCATTCTGATCGATGTGGTCTTTCCGGCTCCGTTCGTTCCCAGAAGCGCATACACACCCGGGTTCTTCATCTCAAAGCTGAGATTATCAACAACTGTTTTTTCTCCGTATTTTTTTGAAAGATTAGTTACTTCCAAAGACATGATTTGTTCCTCCTGATCATTGTTTTTTTATTAAGCATTTTATAATGAATCCAGAATGTTTTTTATTTTCACCATAAACTGCAACATATTGATTATACCATATATCAGTATAATATTCAATAAAACTATTAAAAACAACTATATTATAATTTTTTTATAAAAATACCGAACTGTACAGCACATCTCATTAATAACCTCTCTGCTTCACTTCGTTTAACACCCGGATATCTCTAAGGATAGCTGTCAGCAAAGCTGACTGAGAGGTCATAAAACTAAAAAAATCCCCGCTTTCAAGTGTATGTACATAGAAAATTATAGTAAACGCAATAAATAAATTGCGTTTACTATTAGCCGATCTGCACGGAGATGACGCAGTCATCGGATGTGCAAGGCAATATAAATAAAATAATTATAGTGAAAGTCAAATTTATTTTGACGTTCACTATAATTTATTGATGGCTAAGCTTAACAATATATTACGAATCGCAATAAAAACACGAGTTCTTTATTGACAAAGAAATATTAAAATGATATAATTTTTTAAGGACAGCGATTATTTTTTCGCGTTAAAAAAAATAACAAAAAGAAAGGATAGGAAAAAGTGATAAAACGAAACATAATAATCGGCGTACTTATCACTGTTGTAGTTGTTATATTTACAATAGCTATAAAAAACATAATTTTCCCGGACAAGGAGAAAAACGAGAACAGCGATCCGGTACAAGATGCACTCAATCCGACTATAAAAATTTCCGAACTGATCGATGAAGCTATATATATGGGAGCTTTTCCATCGGATACAGAGATCTATGCCGATGAACCATTTTCAGCAAAAGAAGCATTAAAATCAGCCATTGCAAAAAATACAGGACTCCCTCAGAACACTACCGTAAAAATCAACGACGTAAACATAGACGAGCTGAGCGTGTTTTTTGATGACGGAAGAACAATGCGTACTCTTACAAGTGCAGGAAACACAAACGTCATGATCGTAGCTGTGGTATCCCTGTACAACAAGGATGTTTACTACGCTTACAACATCGAGGTTTCCGTAAACGAATCACGTATACCAAAGGTTACTGCCGCTCCTTCAGAAGGTACAGAATCCGCTCTTACTCTTATAACTACAAAAGCAACTGTTACCACTGCTCAAAAATGGGGCTGGAGCAATAACTATGTGACAACAACAGCAAAAAAATCTGTCACTGCAAAAGTAACCAAAACAACTGCTTCAGTTACTTCCGGAGCTGTAACAAAACAGACAGGCGTAACGGATGCAACAAAGCCGGAAAACTCAAAACCCGAGGCTACAGATCCGGTGATTACCGAACCTCCTGTAACTGAACCACCTGTTACACAGGCACCTCCTCAGGAAACCGAACCTCCTGTAGTCGAGCCGGAACCTGAGCCATCTCCGGAACCTGAACCTGAACCGGTTCCCGAACCGGAGCCTGAGCCGGAACCGGAACCGGAACCTGAGCCGGCTCCCGAACCGGAACCTGCTCCTGAACCAGCTGAATAATTATAGTGATCTAAAAAATGTTTTTTTCGTTGACTATAAAAACAAAACGCTTCCGAAGCTACTTACGGAAGCGTTTTTATTTTTATCTTTTCTCATCAAGCCTCATTGTGAGACCTATTCTTTTTTTCTTTACATCAACACTGATAACTCTTACCTTTACAACCTCTCCTACTTTTACTGCCTCAAGAGGATGCTTGATATAACGATTGCATATCTGTGAAATATGAACAAGACCATCTTCATGTACACCGATATCTACAAAAGCACCAAAATCAATTACGTTTCTGACAGTTCCCATAAGCTCCATGCCTTCCTTAAGGTCGCTTATCTCCATGATGTCGCCGCTTCTCATAAGCGGAGGAGGAAGCTCGTCTCTGAGGTCACGTCCGGGCTTCTGAAGCTCTGAAACAATATCTCTGAGAGTAGGTACGCCTATATCAAGCTTTTTGCTTATTGCAGGTATTCCTATCTTATCAGCTCTGCTTTTTATGTCTTCTGTTTTTCCTGACTGTATATCTGCAATACTGAAGCCACATTCTTCTATAAGCTTCATAGCTGCGTCATAGCTTTCAGGGTGAACTGCTGTGTTGTCAAGCGGATTTTTTCCGTTTCTTACTCTTAAAAAGCCTGCACACTGTTCATAAGCCTTCTTTCCGAGCTTCGGAACCTTCAGGAGCTGTTTTCTGTCTGTGAACTCTCCGTTCTCTTCTCTGTAGGAAACTATGTTCTTGGCTATAGAAGAGTTAATTCCTGCAACATACGAAAGAAGCGAATGTGAAGATGTATTAAGATCAACTCCGACTGAGTTTACGCATGCTTCGACCACACCGCCAAGCGCCTCGTTAAGTCTTGCCTTAGGCATATCGTGCTGATACTGTCCTACGCCTATCGCCTTAGGCTCTATTTTTACAAGCTCTGCAAGCGGATCCTGCAAACGTCTTGCTATGGATACAGCACTTCTGAGTGATACGTCATAATCCGGAAACTCCTCTGCTGCAAGCTTTGATGCAGAATAAACCGACGCACCTGCCTCGCTTACTACCATATAGCTTACCTTACTGTCTATTTCCTTAAGTATCTCCGCAACTACAGCTTCGGACTCTCTTGAAGCTGTTCCGTTTCCTATAGCTATAGTGTTTACCTTCTGACTCAGGATTATGTTTTTAAGCTTCTGCTTGTTTCTCGCAAGAGCGTCAGCTGAACCCATTGAGATATGTACAACATCGGTATAAAGTACCTTTCCTGTATGATCTACAACTGCAACCTTACAGCCTGTTCTGAAGCCCGGGTCCAGTCCGAGTGTTATTGTGTTTTTTATCGGTGGCTGAAGAAGAAGCTGTCTTAAGTTTTCTGAAAATACCTTTATAGCCTGTTCTGCCGCCTTTTCTGTAAATTCTGAACGTATTTCACGCTCTATAGAAGGGAATATAAGTCTTTTGTAGCTGTCATCTGCCGCAGCCTCAACAACAGATGCACACATTCCCTGGTTTTTAACGTATCTGTTGGCGCACATAGCCTGAGGTGTTTCATCAGGAGCTGAAACAGAAACCTTGATAAAGCCCTCCTTCTCTCCACGGTCTATTGCAAGTATTCTGTGATTTGCGATCTTTGAGAGAGGCTCTGAAAAATCATAGTAGTTTTCATATACACTTTCTGCTTCCTCATCTGCCGCCTTTGTTACAAGAATACCGTTTTTCATAAAATATCCTCTCAGAAGCTTTCTGAGCGAAGCATCGTCAGAAATATCCTCTGCTATAATATCTGAAGCACCGTTTAAGGCGTCCTCCGCAGTCGGAACCTCTTCGCTTATGTACTTTTCAGCTTCCTTTGCAGGATCACTTCCCTTATTCTGTTCCATAATAAACTTTGCAAGAGGCTCAAGTCCTTTTTCTCTTGCAATACTTGCTCTTGTTTTTCTTTTCGGCTTAAAAGGACGATATATATCCTCAGCTTCAACAAGAGTTTTTACACTGCTTATGGCTGCTTTTATTTCATCGGTAAGCTTGCCCTGCTCATCGATAAGAGAAATAATCTCTTCCTTACGTTTCTCAAGGTTACGAAGATATGTCATTCTGTCGTAGATGTCTCTTAAAATCTGATCATCAAGAGAACCGGTAACTTCTTTTCTGTATCGTGCAACAAACGGTATTGTCTTTCCGTCATCAAACAAAGCTATGGTATTGTCTATCTGTTCCTGTCTGAGATTAAACTCTTCTGCTAAAATCTTGTTTATATCCATTTTTTTCTCCTCGCTATAGTGAATAAAAGGTTTAATTTTTATTGCCTTGCATATCGGCTAATAGTGAACCAAAAAATATTTTTTTCGTTCACTATAACTGCTCAGAAAGCTCTGCCCACTCATCAAAAAGTGTGTTTGAAAGCTCTTTTATTTCGTTTATTCTTGTGCATTTTTCGTTCATCAGATTATAATCTGATATTACGTTTTCATCCATAAGCTCTGTCTCAAGCTTCTCCTGCTCCTCCTGAAGCTCAGCCATCTGCTGTTCAAGAAGGCGTATACGCTGTCTTGTTTTCGCTTCAAGATTTCGCTGTTCCTTGGTTTTGAAGGCTTTTTCCTTCTTTTCTGCATACTGCTCTTTTAGCTTTTCCTGTTTTACAGCTTCAGCTTCTTCTGCAGCAGCCTGTTCTCTCTGACGCTTTACTTTCATATATTCGTCAAAGCCGCCGTCAAAGCTCTCTGTGCTGTTTGCAGTTATCTCAAGTATTCTTGTTGAGATCTTGTTTAACAGATATCTGTCATGTGAAACATATATTATTGTTCCCTCAAACCTGTCAAGAGCGTCTTCAAGAACTTCCTTTGTCTGAAGATCAAGGTGGTTTGTAGGCTCGTCAAGTATGAGTACGTTTCCGTGCTCCATCATCATTATTGCAAAACAGAGTTTACAGCGCTCTCCTCCGCTTACGACTCCTGCCTGCTTGAAAACATTTTCTCCGACAAGTCTTACTTTTCCGAGAAGATTACGAACATCAAGATCTGTCAGCAGCGGATAACGCCTGTGTATTTCTTCAAAAACCGTATTTGCTCTGTTTATGTTTTCAGCTTCCTGATCGAAGTATGATATTTTTACATTTGACGCCCATATTACCTTACCCTTGTGCGGAAGCTTCTCCTGAATTATCTTGAGCAGTGTGGATTTTCCGATTCCGTTATCGCCTATAACTGCAAGCTTTTCTCCTCTTCTTACTTCAAAGGAAAGGTTTTCTACAAGAGTTTTCTTTTCTGCTCCGAAGCCTACTGATATATCTATATCCTTTATCTTCAGAACCTCCTGAGGAGGTGTTATCCCGAAAGTAAAATCAAGCTTTGCCGCTTTATGATATGTATTTGGTTTTTCTATACGCTCCATTTTGTCAAGAGCTTTTATTCTGCTCTTGGCACTTTTTGATGTTGACGCTCTGACAAGATTACGGGCAACGTAATCCTCCATCTTTGCTATTTCTTTTTGCTGAAGGTCGTATTCCTTTTGCTGTCTTGTAACAGCTTCTTCCTTAAGCTTTGTAAAAACAGAATAATTTCCTTTGTAGCGTGTCAGAACTGAGTTTTCTATCTCGCATATGGACGTAACTGTCTTATCGAGAAAATATCTGTCATGCGATACGATAAGCAGTGCTCCCTTATAATCCTTAAGATAATCCTCGAGCCACATTACCGTTCTGAAATCAAGATGGTTTGTAGGTTCGTCGAGAATAAGGATATTAGGATTTTCAAGAAGGAGCTTGGCTATTGCAAGTCTTGTTTTTTCTCCTCCCGAAAAGCTCGATATCACTCTGTCAAAAAGCTCCTCAGAAAAGCCCATACCGTTGAGTATAGTTTTTATTTTTACTTTTATTATATATCCGTCATTTGCTTCATAGTATGCGGATATTCTGGAATACTCTTCAGAAAGTGCATCATAGTCGGATGGCTTTTCCGCCATAAGCTTTTCAAGCTCCTTCATCCTCTCGCCCATAGAAAGCAATTCTGAAAAAACACTTTTCATTTCATCGATAACTGTATTATCGTTATCAAGAGCTCCCATCTGTTCAAGATAGCCTATGTTTGTTTTTGAAGCAAATGAGATTATTCCGTCCTCATCGGTAAAACGGTCAGGATCCTCCTTACCTGTTATAAGCCTGAGAAGCGTAGTTTTTCCGCATCCGTTTATTCCGATAAGACCTATACGGTCATTTTCATCTATTGTAAGATTTATGTTTTTTAGTATCTGATTTCCGTTGTAAAACTTGTTTACGTTTGTCATGCTCAAAAGCATCTTTAATATCACCATTTTCTGATTTTTTGTATTTGTTTTATAGCGTAAAAACAAATATATAGTGAAAGTCAATTTTTTTTGACGTTGACTATAATTATACCATAAAAACCATGCTAAAAGCAAGATGGACAAAGGTAATTTTTAGCTAAAAACACCGACAGCCCCCACTAACGTATTTTAGTCAGTAAGGGGCTGATCCTGTTTTGTTCTTTTTTCAACGAAGTATTCTTCCGTCTGTTGAAACTGTTACTACCTGCCATGGAAATTAGAAACCGGTGAAGCCAAGACACCTGCAGAAGCACTGAGCCTTGCTGAAGAGATTCAAAAGCTTCGCAAGGAAACCAAAGAGCAGGCAAAACACTTTAACCATATCATAGATATCAACATTGCAAACCAGTTATTTATACTCGATTCAACGAACGCTTCAGTTTTCATGAAAAATACGTCATCCAAATCTGACCAATTCCCAACCTCCATCTTCAATAGAGTTAATAAACTCCTGATGTACTTCACTATTTGGAATACACACCTTTGCACTGTCAAAATCATAGCTAAGATACCCCAGATGAACCAGCAGAGTCAGTACATCATCAGAACTTTTGAAGGTTGTCATATCATTCTGAAACTTACCTGTATTGATTTTTACTGACTCCCCTGCAATCATTCGGATGATCTTCTCACGCAAACTATCAAAGTTCATCTCAATATATATTTTCAAAGCCTCATAAGTTTCGGTAGAAGTCCAGTAATTACTAAAGTAACCACCTGTCATAGACATTACAACACTGCGAGGATTGTAAACCGAAACACCACGAAGATTATATCCGTCATACCAACGCCTGGTTTCCTCAAAAGGCATACCATACTTCTGACAAAGCACTTCCACCTCGTTCTGAGTAAAGCCGGTAAACTCAGCATATTCACGTATATCTGTCATAGAAATTTCAGTAAACATATTCAGAGCAGAGTGTTCTCCATACTTTTTTATCGGTAAAATACCTGTCATATAAGTCAGAGCCACATAACTCTTATTTTTCAATAGATCACGCAAAAAATTAAGATATACTGTCTGTGCCTTAAAATCATGCTTATGCATACGAAAAATACAATCCCATTCATCAATAACAAAAACAAACGGAATACTTTTTTCAGCAAATACTTCTTCAAGTACGCTTATCAGATCACTCCAGTCAAAACAATCCACATCTCCAAAAGACTTCTTTAACTCATGCAGTAGTCTTCTGCTAATATAATCAAGCATTTCCTCTATACTGTTTCCACGTGACATAAAATCTGTCATATTGAGACGGATAACATTATATTTGTTAAGATGCTCTTTATAGGTTGTTTCACTGCTGATTTTTAAACCTGAAAACAATTCATGAGAATCACAGCCCTTGCTATAATAAGCTGTCAGCATATTCAATGCCATAGATTTTCCGAATCTTCTTGGACGGCTTACACAAATATATCTCTGCTCTGTACAAAGCACCTGATTGATACATTTTATCATCATACTTTTATCAACATAAATCTCAGAATTTACTGCGATTTTAAAATCAATATTATCAGGATTCAGATAAATACCCATTTGAACACCTCTTTTTCAACACAGTACATAATATTTCCAAACCTCAGAGTCGAAATCATTTTAACTATTAATTCTATAAGATACATCTCAATTATACTAATTTAAATAATTAAAGTCAACAAATATTTTTTTCAAAGCAAGCTCATCTGTTGCGTTTACTTTGAAAGGTTTCTTAAACCTGCGCACCTATCAAAAACGCACCATATTTCTTGAGTTAATTCATAAAATATAGTATAATAAACATTACAACATTATAAAGGATGGTGAGCAAGTGGATAAACGTTTTAATACAACAGGTACTTGTTTTCCTGAAATGCACTATATGGTTGATATAACTGAACGTCTTGTAACTATTCAAAAAATTATAATTATTTCAATCCGCTCTGACACACCAGAAGCGGCTTCTCAATATATGAAACAAAGCTTTCTTCTCTTGTAAGCTTCCAATCCTTATCTATTCCGATTATTTTATTTACAGCTATGTTGGGAATATTGACTCCTGCGGCTGCACAGCCCATCTGTATACCGCCTGACATTCTTGTATTCACCTCTAAAAAATACGGCACTCCGTTCAGATACTTGAACTGGATATTACACGGATACTGTAAGCTTATTCTTTCGTAAAACGCCCTGCACATACTGAGGATTTTTTCATCGTATATCATACGCTCTATCCTTGTAGGATCTTTCTCACGCGGCAGCATTATCAATCCCTGCTTTGTGTTAAGGCAATCCACGCTTATTTCATTATCAGGAAGATAAGGCATAACCATTATCGGTTCAAACACCTCACGTTTTTTCAGTGCTTCAACAACATCATAAAAAAAGGTCAGGTTTTCAAACAGAGTATCAAAGCTTTTTGGCTTATCGCTTATCAGTCTGAAGCTTCTTCCGCCCTCATCATATACAAGCTTCATACATACATCACTGTATTTTTTCTTTAAAAGCTCATAAGCGTTTATAAAATCCCCGGCATTATCTACTATCAGATACTCCGGAACATTAAAGACAGCCTGATCTTTAAATAATTCATAAGCCATGCTTTTATTGTTGAGAACCGAAATCATATCATAGTCATCTACCATGACCTTTGTTCCGACTTCATCAAACAGATGTATGTTTTTGCTGATTGCAAGCATCTCTTTTCTTGGTATAAAAACATCTACCTTATGCTTCTTACAGAACTCCGCACAATCAGCGGCATACTCGTCACCACATGTCTGAGGTTCTTCATACCATTCATCACAGACACACTTTATAACTGAGTTATAGTTGTTATTGCTTCCGATAATCACAAAATCCCTTTCGTTTTCTTTTATCAGATTGATTATATTATACGCTGTACTGAACCAATGGTTCAACCATATTCTTAGCATTATGAAGACCTCTTTTTACTATCAATATTTTTTCATACCGGTAAAAACACCTGATATTTCTTACGTTCACTATATACTTATTATCTCATAAAACATCTCAAAAAGCTATACTTCAGAAAAATTTTTTAATGAAAACTTAGTTGTAAAGTCGTCAGTCATAAAATAAGAAATGCTCCATTATCTATCTCAAGGAAAACGCAGTTTAATATTCCACAAAAAAAATTTTCACTTTAACAAATCTTAAACATTTTAAAAACATCTCATAAACACCGGAATCGTATAATAAAACCATAGTCCGAAACAAAACACGGGAGGTTTTATTATGAATAGAAATGATACAGAGTTTATGGTTCAGAAAATCCGTACACAGTATATGGAAAAGAATGCAAGTCAGAAAAATCTCGATATGCTTCGTGAGCTTGATGCCGAAGTCAAGCGTCCTGCTAATGTTTTCGGATACGCATTCGGAAGCATCGCTGCAATAATCATGGGAGCGGGAATGAGCCTTGTAATGACCGATATCGGCGCACAGCTCGGTATTTCAAATACAATGCCGCTTGGTATTGCAACAGGCGTTGTCGGATTAATAATGACGATAATAAATTATCCGGTTTACAAGAGCATACTTTCATCACGCAAAGAAAAATATGCTGATAAAATTCTTGAATTAAGCGAAAGAATCATAGCTGAGGAGGAAAAATAAAATGAGCAAAGTAACAGATTTATAACTCACTTTATCACCGCCTTATAGCCAAGTCCGTGTACTGTAACTATTTCAAAATCATCGCATCCAGATAACTTGCTGCGAAGCTTTGTCATAGCATCATTATATCAGATACAATAAGGTCGAAAACCTTATCATACATAGCATCGTATGCTTCATTTGCAGAAAGACAGCCTGTCGCTTCATATCCGCTCTGATTCAAAAAAGAACATACAGTTCTGTTCATTTCCTTTTCATCTTCAACTACCAGTATTTTAAACATTGCTTTACCTCCGATGTTTTTTCTATAGTAAACAAAAAGTATTCTTTGACTTTTGATATTAGACGATATGCACGCTAATAAAAATACTATAAATAATTATATCACTCTAATGTTAAAGTTTTGTTTACATTCTTTTTCATGAAAAAAATCTATTACAAGAAAAGAAAATATGTCAGATAAATGTAAACCTGCTAATCACCGCCTGATAATACACTACAATCCCCCTTGTCATTTTTTCTCCTTTATGGTATAATAACAGCATAGCCAACTACAAAAAACGGAGGACAGTACTATGTTTAAAAAACGCAAAACTATGTCTGCTGAAGAGATAAACCAGCTTTCGGCAAAGCTTGCAAAAGAAATCACAGAAAAGCAGGCAGATGATATGCTTGAACGTGCTAAGAATTTCAGTGACGAAGACGGAAACATGGATGCAGTGGCAAGAATGGCATTTACAATAAAAGAATGCAACAGATTCACTACCGAATATGTTACAAAAATGCTCGCTGAAGTTTTAAACAAGTAAAAAAACAGCACCTGTGCGGAGTATATGATATCCGCACAGGTGCTGTTTTTATTTTATAGTGAAAAATCAATCCAAAGCCTATCAGGACTTCTTTTCGAGTATCCACAGCTGGTTATCAGTACCTTTGTACTCCGAAAGATATACATTTCCTTCGGATGTCGGAAGCTTACCGGTTGCAGAACCATCACCCGAGCCGTTTGCAGTAACAGCAAATCCCGGAGCAGAAGCTGAAACTATTCTGAATCTGTCGTTGCCGACTGATTCTATCTTCCATATCTGAGCCTCAGGGTCAATTGATTCATAAAGCTGAATATTGCAGCCCTCAGCAACGTACTCCTCATCTTTTTTTACTATATCAAGAACCTTTCCTTCGGTTGAGCACTCTGCATACAGTCTGTAACTCAGAGAGGCATAATACCTTGACGCTTTGAAAAGCTGTGTATTATCATTCTTTTCTGATGCCTGACATATGTTTGAACGATCAGACGTTCCGGTAACTGTAAGGTATTTTCCGCTTGCAGCATTTTTTATTCTGTATGTACTTCCGTCAAGCTTGTTTATAATGTCAATGTTTACAGATTGCTGTTCACTTCCGGTAAGCTCCTTGTATGAAACCCATCCGGTGTTTTCAAGCTGTACTGTATACGGATATACTGAATCAACAAGTATATCTGCTATCTTGAAGATTCCTGAAATATTCACCTGTCCCCCGTTACCGCTTGCAGTATAGTAAGCCTTACCGTTGTAAGAAACATAGTCTCCTTTTTTAACCTCGCTTCCTGTCACCACAACAGGCTTTGTTGTTACAGGTACTGTTGTAACAGGAGGTACCGTTGTGACAGGAGGGGGTGTTGTGACAGCTGTTGATGAAGTTGTTGTTACAGGAGGGGCTGTTGTTACCTTCTGTGTTGTTACGGCTGCTTTTTTTACTTTGTCTGCTGCAACCCAGCCTGTATTTTCAAGCTGTACAGTATACGGATACACCGAATCAACAAGTATATCTGCTATTCTGAAGATTCCGGAAATGTTTATTTCTCCGCCTTTTCCGCTTGCTGTATAGTACGCCTTTCCGCTGTAAGAAACATAGTCACCCTTGCTTATATCCGTACGTATTACCGCAGAAGTTACTGCTGTTCCGGAAGGCGTTGTAGTTACAGATGATGCTGTTGTACCTGACGGCGCTGTTGTCACAGATGATACTGTTGTACCTGACGGCGCTGTTGTCACAGATGATACTGTTGTACCTGACGGCGCTGTTGTCACAGATGATGCTGTTGTTTCCGAAGAAGCTGTTGTCACAGGCGGTTCGTTTTTATCCTTCCCTGAAAGCTCTAATATCCTGCTTTTCAGATGATTGAGATCAATAATGTTTGTGTATCCGTCGTTATTCATATCAAGCTTTTTTGAAAAATCATTGCTCAGAATAATGTTTCCGGAAATATAGTTCTTTACAAAAATATAATCGATTATGCACTGCTGAAGCTCATCAGTAGTTTCGTTAAGCACATCATCTGCTACCAGAGCCGACGATGTACCGCAAAGCATCGACGAACTGAGTATCACCGAAAATACTGAAGCAACAACTTTTCTCATTTTCCTTGTTTTCATAATAATTATCTCCTTGCAGTTTATTTATTTTTTATTATAACAACAGCGTTTTGTCCAAGCTGGTCATAACGTTCTCTTATTGAATCCATGTTCAGTGTGATTATGCCATTCATAGGGTCATGGACTCTTACTGTGTTTTTACCTCTGTGATATCCGCTGAGAACAATACAGTGCTCGTTTGTCGGCCATGTAACCTCTTCTCCGTCCGGAACTATCCATGATAAGAGCCTTTCCGGCTCTGCAAGACCAAGAGTTGACCATATAATCACCGGAATATCATGATCTATGTATTCAAACAGCTCATCAAACGATGATCCGGTAAGATCCACAGCAGACATCTTTGCGCCGTTATCATCAAGGTATTTTTTCGCAGATGAAACAAGACACGGCGGAAAGCAGCCAAACGACTTGTCATCCTCCGGATCTCCGACAAAAACATATCTGTAATCAGGTCCATATAACTTATCATCTACTGATTCAAGATCTGATTTTTCAAGATAATCACGGGCTATTTCGAGCTTATCGGCTTCATATCCCCAATAATTAAGGACCATTGTAAGGGAGGTAACCTCACAGCCTGTAGGAAGCTCCGGAAGCTGTTTTATAATCTCAAAATCAGCTATATAATGATTACGGATATCAGGTGCCTCTGCAGGCTCTTCGCTTTCATAATCTTCTTCTGTTTCATTTACAGCATGTATCGTTTCCGGTGTTTTTTTCATATCAAGATATGTTTTTCCGAAATACCCCAGAAAAGCTCCTGCGGTAAGCGAAACTACAGAAGCACTTAAGATTCCCCAAAAAAATTTACCCATATTCGGCTCCATTCTTTTATTATTTCATTGCACATTCACTGACTATATATTCTTTTCTCCTAACCAGAACCAGAGATACTCTTCATAACCTGCTCTGGAATACCAGCTTTCCAATGACGTATACTCTATAAACGCCTCTGTACAGCCGCTCTGTCTTAGCTGCTCTGTAGCAAAGGCAACAAGGTTTATTCCTATATGCTTCCCTCTCATAGAAGGAAGCACGCCTACATATCCTATAAGTCCTGTTTTTGCTCCTTCATATGTTACAATAGTCCGTGCATTAAAGTCAACAGCTGCAAAACCTACAATATTGTTGTCTGCCACTGCAATTGCTATGCTGCTCTTCCTGTCGGAAATATAGTTTCTTACCCACTTTGGTTCAACTTCGTTCACAGCTGCTATAAGCTCGGCAGTATATCCGTTTTCACATATTTTAAAATTCACATCCGGAGAACATGGATATTTTTCTGTTATACTGTTATAGGAAAAATCCTCCATACAGAGCATCATATCAAGACAGCCGTTATATGCATAATATCCGTGCTTCTCAAAAAAACGATGAGACATATTATTCATAACAGCTCCGCGGAATATATCGGTTTCGTTTCTTCCGAGTATGACCTTGTCATAGCCTGATTTTTTTATAAAGTCTTCACACTCTTTCAGAAGAGACGTTCCGTAACCCTTTTTCTGAAAATCAGGACAAACACATATGGCCTTGATAATGTTTTTTTCAACTGCAGCAAAGCCTGTCACTGTGTCTTTTTCATATACGAAAAAAAATATACTCCCGTTAAGCTTTTCTTTTAGAACAGAAACAGCAACGGGAATAAACGGAAAACACTCAAAAAATATACTGCAGCAGAGTTCTATTTTTTCGTCGCACATAGAACACCGCTTGACGAATCCGGACTTTTTACTTTTTTGTTAGGAATTATCGGAGTTTTAAACTCCTTTTCCTTATGCTTTTTTTCTTTGAGTACTCTTTCGATCTTTTCTTCAAGATAGCTTGTGTCTATCTCCTGAGATACCTCAAAATGCTCCATGTCTTTTCGACCTCCGTAATAAATTTACATTTTAATTTTACCACTTTTATGTTTTTTTGTCAACTTACAGATTTTACTGAAGAAAAAATGTTACCATTGGAAAAATCAATAAAAAGCGATAAAAGTCCAGATACCGCTCTGCTTCTGACTTTTATCGCTTTTTCAGTTATGTTATAAATAAATCAGACTTGTGATGTTTTTGAGGTTTCGGAGTGGTTTTAAAAAATATCAATCCTCTTTGAAACATACTGGCGCATTCTTGCAAGGTCTGAAAGTGTTACCTCACCATCGCCGTCAACATCAGCTACCTTCTTCTGTATCGGTATTAATTCTTCTCTATCTAAAATCATAAGAGAGAATTCGGAGAGATCGTTTATATCAACTACTCTGTCATTGTTTATGTCACCTCTTTTTCTCGTATAATGTATACCAACGTCTATCCCTACAAAGCTTCCTAATTTTTCATCATAGTGAAGATTTTCAGGTTTTTTATCTTCAATAATAAGATTCGGATCTCTGATATATCCAAGTTCCTCATTCGTCTCATAATCATAAACTTTGTTTTCATCTTCGTCATCTATATATGAAATACAAAGCTCAAAATCTTCTCTTACAATCTTACTTTTATCAAGATCATAATATATCAGATATGGTTCTTCACAATCTACCCAATATCTTGTAAGAGCGTTACTAAACATTTCTTCTTCAGTCGGCTCAGTATCGCAAATAACAATAGACCAGCCGCCTACAAATCTGAGCTTAGTTGAATCGCCTCTCTTTACAAGCACTACATCATAAGATGAGCGCTTAAGAGTACCATCAGGATTTTTTTCAAATTCCCTGGCACTTACCACCGATAAGCTTCCTGTTGCGAGAATCATCGCCGAAAGTAATGCTATTATCTTTTTCATATTAATCACACCTTTCCGGTTATAACGATAAATAATAATTTATCGTTGTAAAAATATTTATTCCGATTATTGTTCTTGCGACACTTGAACCTTACAGTCTCTCTTTACTTTATTATAGTATACTCTATATATATTTACAACCGTTATTTTCAACAAAAATACTATGATGTTATATATATATATATATAACATCGGATATAATGTTTTTTATCAAAACAATACATCCGAACACATCACACTCCCGACGATATAAGCAAAAATACACAACAGCAGAACTATCAGCATTCTGCCGCTGTGTATCTCATAAAAACTATTCAGAATCAAAAAAACATATTATGCATTAAGAAGCTTCTCAACTGAAGCAAGTCTGATACAGATACAGAAAAGTTCCATAGCCTTTCTGAGTTCATCAACTGTAGGATATGAAGGAGCTATTCTGATGTTTGAATCCTCAGGATCCTTTCCGTATGGATATGTTGCACCTGCTCCTGTGAGTACTACGCCTGCTTCCTTACAGAGTGAAACTATTCTCTTTGCACATCCGCTCATAGCATCAAAGGAAATGAAGTAACCACCCTCTGCCTTGTGCCAGCTTGCGATACCAAGAGGTGCTATATTCTTTTCAAGCTCTTCTGTTACCACATCAAACTTAGGAGCTATTATATCCTTGTGCTTCTCCATATGTGCCTTGAGTCCGTCAGCGTTCTTGAAGAATTTTATGTGACGGAGCTGGTTGAGCTTATCAAAACCGATAGTAGATACTCCCAGACCCTTCTTGATGCTCTCTGCATTTTCAACGCTTGTTGCAAGTACGGCAACACCTGCACCGGGGAATGAGATTTTTGAAGTTGACATAAACTCATAAACCATATTCTCTGTTCCTGCTTTTTTGCATTCGTCAAAAATGTTGAGGATACAAACAGGAGAATCTGTAAGATGGTGTATGCAGTAAGCGTTATCCCAGAAAATTCTGAAGTCAGCAGCCTTCGGCTTAAGTGCAGCAAAACGCTTTACTACGCTGTCGCTGTAGCTTATTCCTGTAGGGTTGGAATACTGTGGAACACACCAGATACCTTTTATTGTGTCATCTTCTGATACGAGCTTTTCGATAAGATCCATATCAGGACCTTCTTCGTTTGAAGGAATGTTTATCATTTCGATACCGAAGTATTCACAGATGCTGAAGTGTCTGTCATAACCCGGTACAGGACAGAGGAACTTTACCTTGTCATACCGGCACCATGGCTTGCTTCCGAGTACACCATGTGACCATGCTCTTGAAACCATATCATACATGATAGCAAGGCTTGAGTTTCCGTAAACTATTATATTTTCAGGTGCTACACCGAGAACATCAGCGAACATCTTCTTAGCTTCCGGAATACCGTCAAGTACACCGTAGTTTCTGCAGTCAAAGCCGTTTTCAGCAGAAAGCTTCTCGCCGTCCAGAATGCTTATCATAGGCATTGTGAGATCAAGCTGAGCAGGAGCCGGCTTTCCTCTTGACATATCAAGGCTAAGATTAAGACTCTTAAAATCAAGATACTGTTTTTCTGTTTCATTCTTAAAAGCCAAAAGTTCTTCAGATGTCATTTCGCTTAATTTTTTCATCGATGAGTCCTCCCAGACAATAATTGTATTTTTATAGTGAACGTCAAAACAAATCTGACTTTCACTGTAATTATAGTGAACGTCAAAATAAATTTGACTTTCACTATAATTATTTTATTTATATTGCCTTGCACATCCGATGACTGCGTCATCTCCGTGCAGATCGGCTAATAGTAAACGCAATTTATTTATTGCGTTTACTATAATTTATTAATATTGCCTTGCACATCCGTTCCCTGCGGTCACTCCGTGCATATCGGCTAATAGTGAACGAAAAGTTTTTTTAGTTCACTATAGATCGCATCAGTCATGATGCCCTAATATATATAATATTACAAAAAAGGAAATTTTGCAAGTGGTTTCTGCTATTCCTGCAAAAATTCTTAAGCTTTCAATAATATAAAACACTTTTTCATAAGGTAAATTATCAATATTTCATAAACGCAAAAATATTTTTTGAAATTAAAGGCAAATCATATTGCATAGAGATTGGTTTCCCATGCAGGTATGTAAGGCTGATGCCTGATAATAAGCTTGTATTCAGGATTGAGCTTTTTTATCATGAGCGGAAGATAAAAAATATCCCTGTTTCTGTGATAAAGCGATATCATAAGCTTGGGTGAAAAAGCTTTTATTGTGTTCACTGCACCGTTTATAGCTTCTTCCTCTGCTCCTTCAACATCCATCTTGATTATATCGGCTTTTTTTCCGTCAAGTATACTGTCTACCGAACGGGCTTCTACAGGTTTTCCGCTGCTGCTGACTGACGACTGTCTTCCTGCTTTTGCGGCAAACATAAGCTCAGTATCTGAACTCCATACAGCACAGTTGAATGTATATATGTTTTCCATACCTTCAGTGGTTCTGACAAGCTTTTTGTAGTTTCTGCTATCAGGTTCAAGCGCAAATACAGTGCCGTATTTTCCCCCTGCAGCTTTTATTATTTCCTCGACTGTATCACCGTTATATGCACCGAGATCAACATATGTTTCATCTCCGACAGGCTTTATTATGTTTTCATAAACTTCGCTTTTGGGTGTTGTAATACGACTAAGATACTCTGTCTTTCCGCTTATCCTGAAGTTTATAACCCCTGCAAAAACTTCTCTTGAAAAATCATCCCAGAGGCTCTCATAAACCTCTTCTATCTCCGCAGCGTGTTCCATGCAGTATTCGTATGTAAAAAGTCCGCCGCCCTCTATAGGAACGTCGGGCGCATATAGTGTATGCTTCTCCGACATATGAGTTATTTTTTCTATAAGTGAATCATATCCGGCAGCAAACGCAAGAACTATGACAAAGTCATCTTCTTCATCGCATACCTCTGAGTATTTTCTGACCTTGTAGCCGTTGAACGAGTGCCCCCTTACAAACTCATCGCTTGCAAAAAAACCTTTTACTTTTATTTTGTATTCCTCAAAAACATCAAGAATTTTTTGTGCGCCATTACCCATTCCATAAACATAAACAGGCCTTGTTTCCTCACTGAGCGTCTGCCAGCAGGATTTTTTTTCTGTGATAAAAGAAAGCATATTTTTATTTTCCTTTCTGCAAGAAAAAAGGGCGATATTTTTGGTATCACCCTCTTAGTCAGATTATTCTGTTCCGTCGTTACAATCGCAGTCGACTTCGTTTGAGCCGAGCATCATATCACGGCCTCTTATGCCGTATTTGTCACGCTCCGAGTCGATCTGCTTATCTATAATCTCCAGAAGCTCATATGGCTTCTTTACGGAAACCAGATCTTTTATTCTTGTATCTGTATCGTTTGAAAATATAGTTATCGTACCACATCCGAAGATTCTCTGAAAAAAAGGAAGTGTAAGCTTTTTGTCAGTTATCTTGTAAATGTTTATCTCTTCTTCAACTACATTGAAAAATCCGGATCTGCATATTATCTTTTTTTCTGTTACATAGTATCTTGTAAAAGAAATCGGAAGACCGAACAGAGTGCATTTTTTTCCTGTCCATATACAATCAGCATGTTGTTTACTCACTACAGTTTCTCCTTTTTATAATGAATACTAAAAAAATATTCTTGATTCACTATAATAAATTTATTTTTATTGTCTTGCACATCCGCTGACTACTAAAGCTTAGTGCATGTCGTTTACTATAATTATAGTTTATTACTTTCGTCTTGTCAAGAAAAAAATATTTGACACTGACACAAACCACCGGCGAAAACGCTCACCGATACACGGAAAACAAAAGCTTACAGATCAAGTAATATCGTCTTATGGAGAGCAAGAGTTTTTTTCATATCTATGAGCCTTTGATTTTCTGAACCGCGAAAAGCAAGACGAAGGTTTTTCTGATTTTCTATATACTCTCCGTCAACAAGCACATCAATATATGAAAGCAGCTCTTCTGTTTCGCCGCACCTTGCACGCCCGCTGAGAAGCTCAGTTTCAAGTGTATATCCGGTATAACACCATATATCCTTATGAGGAAAGCGTTTTTTAAGCCGCCTTATAAAAGGCAGAAGCGCTTTTTGGTTTGAAGGCTCCATAGGCTCTCCGCCAAGCAGAGATAATCCTCTTATATAATCCGGTAAAAGAAGCTTTATTATTTCATCCTCGCATTTTTTTCCGAATTCTTCACCATAATCAAAATCCCATGTTTCAGGATTAAAGCATCCCTTGCAATGATGAGTGCACCCGCTTACAAAAAGCGAAACTCTGACTCCCGTACCGTTAGCAATATCGTACGGCTTAAGCTTAGCATAATTCATATTTTTTTACAGATGCAGTACCCTTTCCCTGATTTCTTTGGTTTTACCCGTATTCCAGAAGTTTTCGCCAAGATATCCGCATGTTCTTCTTGTCACTGTAAGAGAAGAACGGTCCTTGTTATGACACTGCGGACACTCCCATTCGTTATTATCGTTTATGATTATCTCACCATCAAAACCGCACTCATGACAATAATCGGACTTTGCATTGAACTCAGCATACTGAATGTTTTCATATATAAAACGCACCATATCCTTAAGGGCTTCGGGATTTCCTGATATATCCGGAATCTCTACATATGATATAGCTCCGCCTGAGGATATTTTCTGGAACTGACTTTCAAACTTAAACTTACTGAACGCGTCTATCTTTTCACGAACGTCAACGTGATAGGAGTTCGTGTAGTAGCCCTTATCAGTTACGTCTTTTATTACCCCGAACTTTTCTCTGTCAATACGTGCAAACCTGTAGCAGAGTGTTTCTGCCGGCGTTCCGTAAAGCGCAAAGCCTATGCCTGTTCTCTCTTTCCAGCGTTCAGTAGCTTCCTTCATATGATTCATAACCTTAAGCGCAAACTCTTCTCCCTCTGCAGTTGTATGACTTACACCCTTTACAAGTCTGGTAACTTCATAAATACCTATATATCCGAGTGAAATACTTGAATATCCGCCGTGAAGAAGCTTGTCTATCTTTTCACCTTTTTTCAGTCTTGCTATAGCTCCATACTGCCAGTGAATCGGACTCACATCCGAAACAGTTCCCTCAAGTGCCTTATGCCGGCACATAAGCGCTTCATAACAAAGTTCCAGTCTTTCATCAAGCAGTCTCCAGAATGTTTTTTCATCAGAGCCTGAAATAATACCTATCTGAGGAAGATTTATACTTACAACGCCCTGATTGAAACGTCCTTCAAACCTGTACTCACCGTTTTCATCCTTCCATGGCGATAAAAAGCTGCGGCAGCCCATACAGCTGAAAACATTTCCTTCATAGTTTTCACGCATTTTCTTCGCTGATATATAATCAGGATACATTCTTTTTGAAGAACACTTCACGGCAAGCTCTGTAAGATAATCGAACCTTCCGCCTTTAAGACAGTTATGCTCATCAAGAACATATATGAGCTTAGGAAACGCAGGAGTAACATAGACGCCTGCTTCGTTTTTTACTCCCTCGTATCTTTGCCTGAGTATCTCCGCAATGATCATTGCGTTCTCTTCAATATACTCGTCCTTTTCATCAATATGAAGAAAAATAGTAACAAACGGTGCCTGACCTGTTGTTGTCATAAGGGTATTTATCTGATACTGTATAGTCTGTACGCCTGATTTTAGTTCATCATAAAGTCTGTTTTCTACTATTTTGTTTATGGTTGCCTCATCAAGACTATCAGCAAACTGGTTTTTCATATCACGCAGATACTTTTCCCTGCTTTTTCTGAGGTATTTTCCGAGGTGCATCGTATTTACAGAGAGACCGCCATACTGATTGCTTGCTACAGCTGCAATGATCTGAGTCATAACAATACATGCTACCTGAAAGCTTTTCGGAGATTCTATCATTTTTCCGTTCATTACGGTTCCGTTGTCAAGCATATCTCCTATATTGATAAGACAACAGTTGAAAATAGACTGTATAAAATAATCAGAATCATGAAAATGCAGTACGCCCTGGTCATGAGCCAGTGATATTCTCTCCGGAAGAAGCATACGTCTTGTAAGGTCTCTTGAAACTTCACCGGCGATATAATCTCTCTGAGTTGAAGCAAGTATTGAGTTCTTGTTGGAGTTTTCCTCCGCAAGCTCCTTATTTTCGTTTCTGATAAGCTTCAGGATAGACTCGTCGGTTGTATTGGCTTTTCTGAGAAGAGCTCTCTGATAACGGTATATTATGTACTTTTTTGCGAGCGTATATTTGTCCTGCCTTACAAGCTCGCTTTCTATCATATCCTGAATGGTTTCAACATTGAGCATTCTGTTTTCAGCATATTTTTCTATATACCTTACTATATTATCAATAGAATTGTTTTCTACCTTTTCACGCTCAGGTACTTCGGCATTTGCCTTTTTTATCGCACGGACTATTTTCATTTTGTCATATTCGGCAACTCTTCCGTCTCTTTTAAGGACCTTCATGACTTACAACTCCTCTGTATTTTTTTGTCCTAAAAAACCAACCGTTCCGGGCTGATTTGTCATGCTTGTTTTCAGTTTTATAAACAGTACACTCAATAAAACATAGCCGGAGTTCGTTCCGGCTATGTTTAAGATATTTATTTTTTTGGTAAGCTATAATAAATCAGTCAACAACCTCGATCTCTGCTTCTTTTGCAAGAGCTGCAAGATCGTTTTTCCATTTTTCACCGTGCTTACTGCCTTTTTCTTTTTTCTCCGGCGCAGGAGCGTTTTCTGTTGATATCTGAACCTGCTTTGTAAGCGCTTCAAGATCATCCATAGCCCATGATACCTTGGAATCCGGACCACCGGCATTGTTTCCGTTTTTAGCCGACGGACGTTCAACAGGCGGAAGAGTTTTTATGTATTCATCAAGTGACTTCTTATCGAACATAGTCTTTCCGTAGTCATCAAGCTTCTTGTCTGCATCACTGACAGTCTTTGTAAGCTCTTCCTCAGCAACAGCCAGAGCGTCTGTGATGTTCTTGAGCTTTTCTTTGAGTCCGTCGATATCTGTCTTGAACGTTGATCTGATTTCTTCAGAAATCTTGTCAAGTCCATCTGCCTTTTCGCTTACTTCAAGCTTAACATTCTCAGCGTATTCTTCTGCTTCCTTGATGATCTTTTCAGCCTTCTTATCAGCCTCAGCTACAAGCTTTTCGCTCTTTTCCTCTGCTTCCTTAGTTGTAGCTTCAGCCTTTGCATTAGCGTCGTTTATAGTTTTTTCTGCTTTTTCTTTTGCTTCTTCAGAAAGCTTGTCTGCAGCAGTCTGTGCTTCTATTGTAATCTTCTTTGCAGTGTTCTGAGCTTCGATAAATACGTTTCCTATATCAAACGAGCTCTTGAATTCTGATTCAGAAGATGAAGCTTTTTCCTTAAGAGACTCTACTTCGGAATTAAGATCACTTATCTGCTGCTCCTTCTGGGCAACTGATTTTTTGAGTGAAACTATTTCCTTTTCCTTGTCCTTAAGCATGTTTTCCTTGGACTGTACAAGGTTATCCTTTGTCTTTATAAGTTCTTCCTTTTCAGCAAGCTGCTTGTTAAGCTCTTCTATATCCTTATTGTTATCAGAAGAAGGTGCTGCTGATACAGCCGGAGCCGGTGACGTTCCCGGTGATGCCGGTACGCCTCCTGCGTTTCCTCTCTCTGCCTCATAAAGCATCTTTTCACTCTGTCTTGCTTTCTTTTCAGACTGAAGCGCTTCTTCAAGTTTCTTGAGAGTTATAGTTGTAGAGTTAAGCTTTGTTGTAAGATTCTGTACTTCTTTTTCAAGCTGTTTTTCTCTTTCGCTGCCGCCCGATGAATTATCTGAACCACCCTTGGAGTTTTTGGATAAAGCAAGAGCTGATTCGGTCGCTCTTACCTTCTCGTTAGCTTCATCAAGCTGTCCCTCAAGAGTTTTCACCTTTTCATTAAGCTCATCGATCTCATCTGTAAGTTTTTTTGTATACTTTATAACGTCTTCCTTAACATATCCTTTGCTGAAGCCGTTGGTTTCCCTTAATATGCCTAATTCGTTGTTATCGCTCATAATATATTTCCTCCTGAAATAAGACATGCTGTGTTGTTTACAAACTGCAAAAGTCATAAAACACTTTACAGTTTTTGATAATTATATTATACCATATAATCAATACTATTATCAACACAAAAAATGTAACAAGCTTTTTCTGCAAAAATCAGTTATTTTACACAAATACAATATGCTTAATAATAAAAAAAGACAGCACATCAATAAAAAATTAACATACTGCCTTTTATAGTGAACGAAAACTATATTTTCCGTTTAAATTACTATAAATCATAATGAACGCAAAAAAATATTTTTGCGTTCATTATAAAAAAATATTATTTTTTATTATCGAGTATCTTGAATATCGCATCAAGATCATCTTCATCTGATGCCGCTGCTGATACTGATGACATTTTTGATGAGATAGGTGATGGCTTCGGAGCCGGCTTAGAAATCACAGGCTGTACCGGAGGTTCATCAACCGTGATAGGATTGTCCATCGGAGGAATAACACTCTTAGTTTCGCCGAAACCCGCAGCGATAACTGTAATACGCATTTCATCCTGCATATCTTCCTTGAATGCTGTACCAAAGATAAACTCTACATCATCAGCTGCTGTATCTGTTATCATCTTTGTTGCTGTATCTACATCTTCAGCAAGAACGTCTTCTGACATTGCGATATTGATAAGAAGTCTGTTTGCACCGGATATTGATGTTTCAAGAAGCGGACTTGAAATAACAGCCTTTGCTGCATCTGTAGCCTTGTCCTTGCCCTGACCATGACCGATTGCCATATGTGCATAACCTGCACCCTTCATGATTGTAGATACATCGGCAAAGTCAAGGTTGATAAATCCATCATCAGTGATAAGATCCGAAATACTCTTTACACCTGTCTTGAGGATATCGTCAGCAAGTGAAAATGATTCTCTCATAGTGAGAGGTCTGTCAAGACCAACAAGAAGCTTTTCGTTAGGAATAACGATAAGAGAGTCAACATACTTCTTGAGCTCTGCTATACCTCTTTCTGCCTGGAGCATCTTCTGCTCTCTTTCGAAAAGGAAAGGCTTTGTTACTACAGCAACAGTAAGTATGTCCATTTCTTTAGCTATCTGAGCTACAACCGGAGCAGCACCTGTACCTGTTCCGCCGCCCATACCTGCTGTGATGAATATCATGTCAGCATCCTTAAGAGCAGCTGCGATCTCTTCCTTGTTCTCTTCAGCAGATCTTTCGCCAACCTCAGGTTTATTTCCGGCACCTCTTCCTCTTGTAAGCTTTGCGCCTATCTGGATCTTTGAAGTAGCCTTGGAATTTCTGAGTGCAGATGCATCTGTATTTACTGCTATGTACTCTATATCGCTTACACCGGAATCAGCCATGCAGTTAAGAGCGTTTCCGCCGCCGCCGCCAACTCCTATAACCTTTATATTTACTTCCGGATCATACGCATCATTTTCAAAAACAAATCCTGCCATTTAAATACTCCTCTCAATTTATAATTAATGAAAATTAAATTCAAAAACTTAATAATCCCTTATAAACATTTATTATTATATTATCATATTTTGAACACGATTTCAAGTGGATTTTCAAAAAAATATGCTTCAATCAAAATATTTTATTTTTTTCATTAACTGTATCAGTTTTATATAAGATTTTTTAAACAGTTCCTACATAAATAACATATTTTTCTTGAATTATTGTGTTACAACAGTTGTCTGTACCATACTTGTAATACTTTCCGATACTTCTGTTGTCTGTGTTGTATCCGTTACTGCATTACCGGTCACGGAAGGGTCGGTAAGTGCAGGGGCATCTCCGGACGAATATGTATTGTTTGTATTATGGTTTATCCTGTTATACTCTTCATCTGAAACATATGAGTAGCCAAGTGAGTTTCTGTAAATAAGATATCCGCTTTTGTTTTCTCGCAGCTCTTCAGTTATGATCTTGTATGCATATTTTAGCTTATACTCAATATCGTTTGGTTTTTCTATTTTTATTTTTATACGGTTATCATAGTTTATTACAATATCATACTTATCAGAAATATCAATCGATACTATATTCCGGATATTCTGTTTTTTTATTTCGTTAAGTATTTCCTTGAGCGCCTGGTCCTTATCGTTATCTTCAGATGTCATAACAGTTTTTTCTTCATTTGATTTTGCTTCAAACCCGTTTATGACCATAAGCTCCTTGTTGTCAGGAGCATCTGCATGTCCTGTTATTCTCCAGCCTTCACTGATAATCATATAGCCGCCTATGCACTCTACATAAGCAATATCTATACTCGGTGTGACTTCTATAAGAACCTTGTCCGGAAACTTTTTTGTAATCGCTATATCATCAACATACAGCAGCTCTTCAAGCATTTTTTCCCTTATCTTCTGAGTGTTCATACGAACAAGATTGTCTTTGGCTTTGATTCCTGAAGAAGCTGCTATATCACTCTGACTGTATCTTGAGCCTGTCGCCCCGTTTACTATGACTTCCGTAACATTAAAAAGCACCGTGACTGACAGTGAAAAAGCTATCGCTATCGCAAGAACAACTACAAGAATATAATACCCTGTCATATTCTTGCGTCGTCTTCTGTCACGTCTGCGATTTATGTTATCTTCTATATCCACTTTTCTTACATCTTGCATTTTTTTGACCTTTCAGGATTTTCTTTCTATTTCCGCTCCTGCAGACGAAAGAATAACATCTATTTTTTCATAACCTCTGTCTATATGATTTATGTCACTTATAGTAGTAGTCCCTTCAGCCGACAGAGCTGCAAGAACCATGGAAGCCCCGCCTCTGAGGTCCGTTGCTCTGACATCTGCGCCATAAAGTCTGTTGACGCCTTCAACCACAGCTATCTTTCCGTAGACTTTTATATCTGCTCCCATTTTGTTAAGTGCATCAACATGCTTGTATCTGCTCTCAAAAATATTTTCCTCAAAAACACTTGTACCCTCTGCCCTGCTCAGAACGGCCATCATTATTGCCTGCATATCCGTAGGAAATCCGGGATAAGGCATAGTTTTCAGCGATTTTATCGCTTTAAGCTTTTTTCCGGATTTTATGTATATGCTCTCCTGATCATGGTATACACTACATCCCATCTGTTCAAAAAAAACAGAAAATGAGTCGGCATCAAGTCCTCCTGTGTTTGTAAGGCGCAAAGCTCCGTCTGTAACAGCAGATGCCGCCATATATGTAGCTGCGGCTATTCTGTCAGGCATGATACTATGCTCACATCCGTGAAGACTGCTCACACCGCTTATATGAATAGTACTCTCACCTGCACACTCTATCTTTGCACCACATGCTCTGAGATATGAAAGAAGATCATGTATCTCAGGTTCTCTTGCGGCATTTCTTATTTCAGTGTCTCCCGATGCTCTTACTGCAGCAAGTATAATATTTTCCGTTGCTCCGACAGACGGAAAGGGCAGCATTATGTTTGAACCCTTTATTCCGTGAGGTGTTCTGCATTTTATACAGCCGTGTTCCTCAACAACGTTTACTCCCATCTTGCGCAGAGCAGACAGATGTATGTCAAGCGGACGCGGACCGAGCTGACATCCTCCCGGAAAGCAGAGACTGCACTCACCGCATTCGCCGAGAACAGCACCGAGAAAAATTATTGATGATCTCATTTCACACATCAGCTTGTCAGGAATACTGCATTTATCAAGTCCGTTGTTTGAAATCGAAAGTACACCGTCCTTCTCTTTTCTTACACGGCATCCAAGATGAGTAAGTATCCGTCCTGCAGCATAAACATCAGAAAGCTCAGGGCAGTTTTTGAGGATAGTTTCTCCTTTTGCAAGCACAGTTGCCGACATGATCGGGAGTATGCTGTTTTTTGCTCCCTGGAGTTTTATTTCGCCGCCTATCCTGTTACCGCCTTTTATTATAAGTCTGTTCAATATACCCCACCTCCGAAAACATCATAATATACAACATATTATGCCGGATGTTTGTGGAAGGTTACGGGTATTTTTTTAAGGCTTTTATTTTACTATGCTTTTTATAGTCTGCCAGATTCTTTCGGATGTGTCTGTTATTGCAAGCTCTTTGGAACGAGCTGACATTTCGGAGATTTTTGAAGGATTATTGTAAAAATCCTCTATAAGTTTTATAACCTCATCAGTTTTTATATTTTTCTGCTCAATAACAACTGCAGCTCCTGCTTTTCCGAGTACGTTAGCATTATGGAACTGATGATTGCCTGCAACTATCGGAGAGGGTATAAGAAGCGATGCTTTCCCCATTGCCTCAAGCTCTGCAAGCGTTGTAGCACCTGAGCGGCAGATAACAAGATCCGCTGCGGCCATGCATGTATCCATGTCATTTATATACTCAGTGATCCTTGTTCTTTCTGATTTCATTGGTATGTTGTATTTTTTCATCGCTTCAGGGAATGTATCCTTGCCCATTCCGCCGTAGCCATGTATATGGTTTATTTTAAGATCGTTTGCTCTTGTATACTTTATCACTTCTGCCATAGTTTCGTTTATGCAGCCTGCTCCTAAACTTCCTCCAAAAGAAAGGATAGTGAAGCTGTCGTCAAAACCAAGCTCTTTTCTCGCCTGAGCCTTATTTTTTTTCAGAATTTCTGCTCTTACCGGAAGTCCTGTTACTGTATAGTCGATATCCGTTCCGAGATAATCAAGAGCTTCCTTGACTGTAAGCATTACCTTATCAACGCTTTTTGTCAGTATCCTGGTGGTCACTCCGGGATAGGCATTCTGTTCATGTATAGCTGTCGGAATACCCTTTCTGGCTGCCTGCCTTACAACAGGTCCGCTTACATATCCGCCTGTACCTATGACTACATCAGGTGAAAAGCTTTTTATTATTTCGTTTGCTCTTGAGCCTGCTGTTACAAGATATGCTGCAGCCTGAATATTTTTCTTTACGTTTTCAAGAGAAATCCTTCTCTGAAAACCCTTTACTTTTATAGGGGCAAAATCATATCCTGCCTGCGGGACAAGTCTTGCTTCCATTCCGAACGGAGTACCGGCAAACAGAAACACTGAATCAGGTTCATGTTCTTTTATTATTGATGCTATGGCAAGAGCCGGGTTTATATGCCCTCCGGTCCCTCCACCTGTTATTAATGCTCTCATATACTATATATTACCTCTCTCTGTTTTTTAATGTTTGTTTTTTAAAGCCTCTATGCCTGCTCCTGCTTGCTTTTGAAATATTTTCTGTCTCATCCTCATCAAGCATAGCGTGTCGTGAAATATTCAATATAACACCCATCTGTGCAAGAAGCATCATTAAAGAAGTACCTCCGTAACTGAAGAACGGAAGACTGATACCTGTATTCGGTATAGTGTTGCTTACAACGGCGATATTCAGAAATGCCTGAAGACCAACCTGAACAGTAAGACCTATACAAACCAGCATTCCGAACTTGTCAGGAGACTTCGAAGCTATATAGAAGCCTCTGAAAACAAAAAAGGCAAAAAGCGCTATAACCGTAACAGCACCTACAAAACCGAGCTCTTCACAGACGATCGAAAAAACGAAGTCGTTTTTGGATTCGGGCAGATACTGAAACTTCTGTCTGGAGTTTCCGAGTCCCATTCCAAAAAAACCACCCGAACCGATAGCAATAAGCGACTGATAGGTCTGCCATGTATCTCCTTTTATATCTGAAAAAGGATCAAGCCATGATTTGAATCTTTTCTCAAAGTATGAAAAGCCTTCATAATAAATCTTGAACGCAACTACAGACACCAGTCCGAGAACACCTAATCCGCCGAAGCACATAAGATGCTTCACTCTCGCTCCACCTATGTAGATCATCGCTACACCTATGACACATATAATTATAGTACATGAAAGGTGCGGCTGTTTCATAAGTATTACAGCTACAAGGCCCAGAATAACAAAAAACGGCAACAATCCTTTTTTCCAGTCTTTCATTCTTTTGTAGTTATTTGTTATCATGAGCGCAAACAATATTACTATTGCAAACTTCATTACCTCAGACGGCTGAAATTCAAAACCGCCAAGCCTTAACCATCTTTTTGCATTTCCGTGCTCAGCACCAAGAGGAGTAAACATGACAAGAAGAAGCATAAGCAGCGATATTCCGAAAATCGTAACTGCTATGATTTTTTTCTGAAAAAGATGATAGTCGATTTTTGAAATAATAAACATTGCTATAAGTCCCACAACAGCAAAAATAATCTGCTTTGTGGCATAATAAACACCTGACTCGCCTTCACTTATAGCCCATGCATAGCTTGCAGAGAACATCATGATTATTCCCATAACAAGCAGAATTATTATTATAAAGAACATCGGAAGATCTATGTTTCCGAGTTTCCTGCTGTTTGCCCGCCATTTGTTTATATCGGCCATAAGATCTTTTAACGCACTTACTTTTTCAGGTTTCTTCTTTGTGCTGTCATCTGATGGGATATCAACATTTATAGGGTTGCTTGACATAAAAGAACCTCCTAATTTCCTTCAAAAATAACCGGGGCTTTATAAACTGCACCCGGTTATTTTTTTACTTATCCGAAAGCGTATGTCAGAATTACAGACGCTGTTCCTGTGATAAGCGCTACAACAGAGAACAGAATAACTATCTTGTATTCGGAGTAACCGCACATCTCAAAATGATGATGTATAGGTGACATCTTGAAAATACGTTTTCCTTTTCCTTTTTCGCCTGTTTTCTTAAAATGAATACGAGCTGTGATTTTAAAATATGTAACCTGAATAACAACGGATAATGCTTCAAGAATATATACCAGACCGATCAGTACAATGAGCAGATGATTATGTGTAACAAGCCCTACTGCCACAAAAGCTCCTCCAAGATACATCGAACCGGTATCTCCCATGAAGCATTTTGCCGGATGAAGATTCCATACAAGAAATCCAAGACATCCGCCTGCTATCGATATCGCATATGTTGAAACCTCATACTCGTTGAGTATCATGCAGACAGTTGTGAATGCGAGCATGGTAACTACTGTAACCGAACCGCAGAGTCCGTCAACACCGTCTGTAAGATTTACCGCATTTGATATGTATATCATTACAAGTATCATAAACGGATAATAAAAAATACCTATGTCAAACTTGAAAAACATAAGATTTATTTCTGTTGACTTATCTCCGAGAAAATAAAGAACCGCCAGAAAAGCTGTGCATACAAGAAACTGAAAAATCATCTTCTGTTTTGCGCTAAGTCCCAGATTCTGTTTCTTTACTGCTTTTATATAGTCATCAGCAAAGCCTATAGCACCAAACAGAATCGAAAACACCATACATGATATGAGCTTGAGCATTCCGTTAAGCGCAATGCTGTTTTCCACGTCAAAAACAAAAATCCTGTATACGGTATAACCTATCGCAGTAGAAACAAGACTTCCTATTATGAACATAAAGCCTCCCATGATAGGAGTTCCCTGCTTATCTTTATGCCATGCCGGTCCTATATCAAGTATAGTCTGACCAAAGTGAATTTTTTTCAGATACGGAATCAGTGCAAATCCTGTCAGAGCTGCAATAGCAAAAGCAAGAACAGAAACACCTATCCGGATGATAATCGGCATTTTTTATTTCCTCCCAAAAATATATTTACAATAACTTAAGACCTTCCGCAACAACCTCACGCTCATCAAAATGAACATGAACGTTATCCTTCAGAACCTGATAATCCTCGTGTCCCTTTCCTACAAGAACTATTATGTCATTTTTCTCTGCAAGGGACAAGGCTTTGTATATAGCCTCACGTCTGTCAGTAACAGCAATATGTTCTGCATTTGTTCCTTCGAAACCTGCAAGGATATCTTTTATTATGAGTTCAGGATCCTCGTTTCTCGGATTATCAGAGGTAACTATTGTAAGATCCGCATAAGAAGCTGCAGCCTTCGCCATCTTGGGGCGCTTATCACGATCCCTGTTGCCGCCGCAGCCCAAAAGACATATGAGTCTTCCATGGCAGTATTCCTTTACGCTCGTGAGAATATTTTCAACTGCGTCCGGCGTATGTGCATAATCGCATATTACTGAAAAATCCCTTCCTGTCGGAATGATCTCACATCTGCCCTTGACTCCAGGATAATCCGCTATAGTCTGAAGCATAGTTTCAGGAGAAACTCCAAACCTTACCAGAGCCGCCATAGCTGCAGTCATATTTTCGATGTTAAAAGTTCCTGTCATACGCATCCTGACCGGATATGTTTTTCCTGAGTATGAAAACACGAAAGCTGTTCCGTCAGAATAAAGCTCTGCATTATCAGCTGAAAAATCCGCACTCTGTTTACGGCTGAAGCTGTACTTTTCTGTACTGAGCTCTGAAAAAAGTCTTTTTCCGTATTCGTCATCGATATTACATATTGAAACATCCGAAATATCAAAAAGCATTTTTTTTGCCTGATAATACTCTTCCATAGTTTTATGATAATCAAGATGATCCTGAGTGAGATTGGTAAACACAGAAATATCAAAGCGGGTAGGACCTATACGGTGCTGAACAAGACCGAAGGAAGATACCTCCATCACTACTGTATCACAACCCTCTTCTGCCATTCTGCACAGAAGCTCCATATATTCGTAAGCCATAGGTGTAGTGTTTTTTGTCTGAACCACAGTATCGCCTATTTCATTCTGTATGGTACCTATCAGACCTACCTTGTGACCTCCTGCCATGAGGATCTTTTTGATAATGTTTGTCATAGTTGTTTTTCCGTTTGTTCCGGTAACACCTATAAACTTCATTTTTCTTTCGGGGTGATCAAACCATTTTGCACACAGTTTTCCGTAACACTTTCTTGTATCAGCTGTGATTATCTGATCGCTGAGTCCAAGGTCTCTTTCGGTAACTACTGCTGCCGCTCCCTTAGAGAGAGCTTCTGCCGCCTTGGTGTGTCCGTCAAAGGTCGCTCCCTTTACACACACAAAAACATAGCCTTCCTTAACGTTGTTTGAATTGTCTGTTATACCGGAGACTTCTCTGTCAGAAAGTCCGGTATTCTCTGTTTCTTCAAATAGCTCGTATAATCTCAAAAGATACACTCCTTTGCGGCAATCAACCTGTCTGGTTGTTTATTCCGAAATGAACGGAAACTATCGTGCCTTCTTTTATAACTGTATTCTCTGCAACTGACTGACTGAATACTATTGCCTTTTCACTCTGTGAACCTGTAGTTATCAGATTTAGTCCGAGCTCAGCAAAAAGATCGTTTACTTCTTTTATTTTCATATTTTTCAGATCAGGCATTATGATGTCCTTGGAAGGATAATCATGTTCAGTATACAGAATAACCTTTCCTCCGGCAGGCATACTGCTTGTAAACGAAGGAACCTGTGCTACTACATTATCTCCCTCACCGCGTACATCTGCTTCAAAGCCAAGCTTTTTCAACTCTTCTATAGCTTGTGATGTTTCCATATCCTCTACATCAGGAATTCTTATGTCCATTGTAAGAAGCTCATCTTCAGTATATTCAGGATAATATCCCATATAAGGAAGAACGTTTTCCATTATTTGTCTTACGCATGGCGCTGCTACCGAACCACCATAATAGCCTATTGAATTATCCGGTTCATCTACCATAACATAAACAACTATCTCAGGATCATCTGCAGGCGCAAACGCACAGTAGGAAGCAATATATTTTTTTACAGGAGAGAATGCCTGAAGTCCGGGCTTCTCACTGATAAACTTTTTATAAGCCGCTTCTTCATTGTTAAGCTTTTCAAGCTTTTCTGCAGTACCGCTCTTTCCGCCTATTTTGTAACCGCTTATATATGCATTACCTGTGTTTTTGGAATCAACGTTATTCTGAAGTGCCTCTCTCATAAGAGCTGATGTTTCCTCAGATATAACCTGTCTCTTTACTTTTTTTTCCGTTTTCTTTACTGTATTCTGTTCTGAATCAACGATGCTTTCTACAACATATGGCTGGAGAAGATATCCCCCGTTTATTGCTGCAGTATAGCCGGTTATCATCTGTATAGCTGTCAGTTTATTTGTCTGACCAAACGCTGAAGAAGCCAGTGTAACATCATTTTCAAGACCGCTGTCAGTTGCAAAAATACTGTTTACTTCTCCCGGAAGATCTATTCCTGTTTTCTCTCTGAGACCAAACGCATCAGCATAGTAGCTGAATTTTTCACAACCAAGCTTGAGTCCTATCTGCATAAAAGAAGGGTTGCATGAATTTGCAAGAGCCTCCTTGAATGTAAGAAGCGATAATCCGTGTCCGGATGAATCATGACATTTCATTATTGTATCCAGAACCTTATATTGTCCTCCGCAGGTAAAGGTGCTCTCAAACGAAACTGTCTTTTCTTCAAGAGCAGCTGAGCTCGTAAACACCTTAAAAACAGAACCCGGCTCGTTTATAGTGGATATAGCTTTGTTTTTCCACATTTTTTCAAGAAGCTCTGCTTCTGAGTATTCTATGGGTTCCATTTTTGTATAATCAATATCATCGTTTGATGATTCGATTATCTCATCAGTAATGATACCCTTGTTGTTCACATCAAAGCCCGGTGCATTGGCCATACCAAGAATAGCGCCTGTTTTGGCATTCATAACTATTGCACAGCCGTGCTTGGATGCTGCATATTTTTCAACGGTAGAATTAAGTGCAGATTCACAATAATACTGTATCATGGAATCTATTGTAAGATTAACAGAGTTTCCGTCCTTGGCATCATAAAGCTTTGAATATCTGTACGGCATCTGCTGGTTAAGTGCGTCCTTAGCTGAAATAATAACTCCGTCAACACCCGAAAGATATTCGTCATACTTAAGCTCTATGCCATACTGACCATCACCGTCATAGTTAAGAAATCCCACTACTGATGACGCAAGACTATCCTGCGGATAATATCTTTTGGTCGTTTCTTCTATATTAAGTGAGCTTATCTCATGCTCCTGCATAAACTCTACGATATCGTTCTTTACAGGCATCTCAACCTGCTTTGCAAGAACCTCATATCTGGAATCTTCCTTATTCATAGCTTTAAGGATTTTGTCCTCAGATATCTCAAGATTATCTGCAAGAAAGCTTACCATAGCATCCTTGTTCTCAAAATCATTTTTTTGAAAAGTAACAGGATCGATAATAACTGTAAATGCCGTAGCACTCTGAGCGAGTATCTTTCCGTCTGAGCTGTAAATAGATCCCCTGCTTGCAGGCAGAGTTGTCGTTCCGAATTGATTTGAATCGGCTTTATCCTGATAGAATTTTGTGTTTATTACCATGATCCTGAAAAGATTCACGGTAACTGCAAGTGCAAGTAAAAATGTTCCCATCAGTACGATAAGGTTTGCTCTTTTTTTCATTTTTACTGAAGGTAAATCAGCCAAAGTAACATCCTCCTAAAAAGTGAATATTCATTCCCTCCGTAAAATACCCGCATTCAAACCAAATAGTCAATCTGTAAAATTAGATTGACTATTCAGCTTACAATATTAATTATATTTTTTATGTATATAATTTATTACTCACCGGAGAATTTGTCCGCAAAAAGCGAAATTCTCTTCTTGAGCCTTATAAAAATATTCTCTTCCTCTTCCGGTATATGCACAACATCTTCGCTTTGTATATCAACATACCATATCTGAGCCTTGTCGAGCTTCTGAAGTCCGATGTTTTCGGCATACTCTTCTATGTTCTTCAGAGATGTATGTGATTCTACCTTAGCCTTCAGTCTCGCATTTTCGCTTTCTGCAGCAGACAGCTCTGCCTTCTGGATGTTTATACGATTGTACATATCACTTACCTGTACTTTTCCGTAAACAACACAGAAAAGCAACACAAGAGCTGCAACTGCAAGAAGAATTATTTTTATAATAGATCCTCTGTTAATATTTTTTCTTTTTATTGTTATGTTTTCTCTTTTTGCATATGAAGCCTCACGGAGCATCTGATTGCGTTCCCTGTCCGGATCATAACTATATGCAAGATTTATTCTGGACATCCAATCACCTACATCCTTTCAAGCACACGCAGTTTTGCGCTGCGGCTTCTGTTGTTTTCGTCAAGCTCTTCCCTGCCTGCCTCTATAGGTTTACGGTTTACAAGCTTCGCCTGAGGCAGTCTTCCGCATATGCACTGCGGAAAATCCGGGTTGCATATACAACCTTTGCACCATGATGCAAACCTTTGTTTTACTATTCTGTCTTCGAGCGAATGAAACGTTATAACTGCTATACGGCCACCCGGTCTGATTGATTCAAAAGCAGCGTCAAGTCCGAGTGAAAGATGATCAAGCTCTCCGTTCACAGCAATTCTTATTGCCTGAAAGCTTTTTTTACAAGGATTTTTTTCACGTCTTACTTTTGCAGGAACAGAGGCTTTTATGATTTCGGATAGTTCTCCGGTTGTTTCTATTGCCTTCTGTTCACGTGCTTCAAGTATCTTGTCAGCTATGCGCCATGCAAACTTCTCTTCACCATACTCAAAAAGAATCTTAGCAAGCTCTTCTTTGGAATATGTGTTTACAATATCAGCAGCACTCAGTCCCTCCTGGCTCATTCTCATGTCGAGAGGAGCGTCGGAATGATATGAAAAACCACGTTCTCCTTTATCAAGCTGATGAGATGATACTCCAAGATCAAGAAGAACACCATCTGCCTTTTCTATACCAAGTTCATCAAGAACCTGTCTCATCTGTGAAAAATTGCTCTTTACTACGGTCGCGTTATAACCTTTAAGTCTTTCTGTCGCCGCAGCTATAGCGTCAGGATCCCTGTCAAAGGAAATCAGCCTTCCTTTTTCTCCGAGAAGCTTTGCTATCTGAAGGGAGTGACCGGCTCCGCCGACCGTCCCGTCTATATAAATGCCATCCGGCTTAATGTCAAGCATATCTATGCATTCGTTCAACATTACGGATTTATGGAAAAAATCCATTATTCCTTGTCCTCATTTCTTGTTTTCTTTGTTGTATGTTGAATCCGATGTCTATATGTCCGTTCTTTTTTATTCAAAAATACAGGAATCTTTTTTATCTCTTTTTCTTCCATTCCTGAAGCAAAAATATACTTTTATGCTATAATATATATTATACTATATATCGGATAAAAAAGTCAATGCAACTCCCTTCCAAATGGTTTAATACATTTACGTACATTTATATACAAACCGCACAAAATATATTAAGATTTTTTTAAGTGAAATTAAAAATTGTAACTCATTATTCTTAATTTGTAATATTTTTCACCGGCAAAAATAACATTCATGTAATTATAATATTTTTTGTGTAACCGAATGTAATAATTGTGTAATACATTAAACCGGTTGCATATCTATAATCCACGGTTGTAAATAACTCTTATGCCTTCAAGTAAAAGATTCTCATGATAAATACATTTTTCTCTGCAATACGAAAGAACTTCTGCTGCCATTCCTCCTGTAACAACCACAACTGCCTCTCCGCCTATCGCCTCCTTATATCTGAGTGACATACCATCGATAAAACAGGCAGCCCCAAGCAGTACTCCGGATTTCATGGAGGAAACAGTGTTTTTTCCGATAACCTCTTCACAAACAAAATCATCTGTTATTTCGGGGAGCAAAGCCGTATAGTGATGAAGTGCGCTAAACGATGTTTTTATCCCCGGACTGATAGAATGCCCGAGGTATCTTCCTGACGAATCTACTGCACATACTGTTGTGGCTGTACCAAGATCAAAAACTATGACAGCGCTGTTGTACTTACTGAACGCTGCAGCTGCACCGCATATAATATCTGCTCCTACTCTCTCCGGATAGTCTGTACATATGGAAAGACCACAATCCTTCAAGCCGTCAATGAATTTTACTTGACACCCGAATACACTGTATATTATCTCTGATATCTGAGAGTTTACTTCCGGTACAACAGACGAGGCCGCCGCTGCTTCTATGCTATAAGGAATATTTTTCATAGTTTTTTCATCATAGTCCCCTGTTTTTGTTCTTAAACTCTTTACAAGAGTTTCGTTTTCATAAAAAGCAAAAACAGTACTTGTATTTCCGATATCTATCACCAGAAGCATCGTTATCGTCTCCAATCCGTCTCGTATAGTTATAGTGAAAGTCAGTTTTTTTGGCTTTCATTATAATATCATATAAATCTGTTTCTGTCAAACAGCAAAGCTTTAAACCTAAAAAACGCCAAGGCTTCTATAAAGAATCACCTCAGCGTTTTTTATTTTAACTGTTTAAGATAATTTTGTTATTCTGCATTTGCACTCTTTGTTATAAACTGCTTGAGACGTGCAAGGTCTGCAAGATTTACTTTATTGTTGTTGTCCATATCAGCTATTTTCTTTTCTTCATCAGTAAAATCATTATCGCCAATAAGATAAAGACTAAGAAACGAAAGGTCTGTAAGATCTACTATTTTGTCCTTATTGATATCGCCCTTTTCAAACTGATCTGAAGGCATTGTTCCTGCTTGTATTGTTGTTTCTGCAGGTGTTGTTACAACAGATGATGTCGTTGTTTCTGCAGGTGTTGTTACAGCAGGTGTTGTTGTCACAACAGGTGTTGTTTCAGCAGGCTGCTGGTTTTCTGAAAGCTTCTTGAGAACAGCGCCGTTTAATTTTACCTTGGAGTGATCTGTATCCTCCCATGCACTGTCTGCTGCATACCATATCTGGAAGGATAATGATTTCTGAGACTTGATAAGCTCTGCTATCTCAGCGAGGACCTCTTCATCCTTAGTAGGCTCTGCATCCTTAATACTTACATCAAGAGCAGATGCAGGCTTCATAAGATCTACCTCTACCTTACCTGTGTTAGATGTGCTCCATTCATATGATACCCAGTAGTCAATACCGTTGTATTTTACGTTTGTATCAACACAACCGCTTGCCATAAGTATTCCGCTTTCAAGCTCTATATCAAGTACGAGCTTTCCGCCATCAAGCTTTTCCTTGAAGTTAAGTGTATAACCTACATTTGATTCCTTTATAGTAGCTTCTGTTTCTGTGTATACAGGTTCTGTTTTTTCCACTACAGGTCTGTACTCATTTACATCATCTGTAACACGGATCTGAGCGACAGAAAGAGGAGGAAGTTCAACTGTAAGCTTATTATCCTTGATATCATCAAGGCTTACTGTATGGATTATTTCACTTGTTTTACCTGAAAGAATATATACAGCAGCATTTTTGTAATCAACATCAGCGTTCTTAAAATCGATATTTGCGTTTTCGTACTCAGTCTGGCTCTTGTTTGTGAGAATAAGTGTAACCTCGCCCTGATCGCCGTCATTGATAGCTGCATATGATGTTGATTTTACGTAGTCATCTGTTTCACTTTCGATGAGTGTGTTTCCGAATTTTGAACCATTGCCGTCATAGTTTGTGAACATATTGATAGCACTGTACTGATACGGAACATCCTCAGCCCAGAGTGTTGCATAATAAACATCGTTTTCTGCAAATGTTCCGAGTGCGTCAACTTCAGCAATAGCACCTGCTATAGTCTTACCGCCGCCAAAGTCATACTCTGTAATAGCAAGCTTTGTTCCCGGATAGTAAGTATCGATAGAATCCTTTATTGTTGTAAGAATCGGAATATTCTGCTGACACCACTGACCTATCCAGCTGTTTTCCTGATAGCCTTTTTCTATAAGAGTTCTGTATGACTGAAGCATTTCGTCGATACACTTTGTATGAGTAGGATCAGCACACATACGTACATCGCACTCTCCGCGTGCTTCTGAATAGTAGTGTATATCCATTACATCGAGAAGTCTCTTGCCGCTTTCTTCTTCAGCTTTTTTCATCTGATCAAGATAATATGAAACAAATAAATTGTACTTGTTTTCGCTGTTTACTGCTTTCCAGTCGTCCTCGTTGCAGAGCTGTACAAAAGCAGTATAGCCGAAGAGTGCCGGACCAAATACTTCTGCCTTAGGATCTATTGATTTTATTGACTTTGAAGTTTCTATTGACTTCTTGATAAGCTCTTCACATGTTACCTCATCAGCATGAATACGTGGATGAGTATGAGCCCAGAGACCGGGTTCATTATCAAGGCTGTATCCCTGAATACCTGTTTCTGATTCTGCATCACCGAGCTTGTTTACAATGTAGTTTACATACTCGTCCATATAAACAACGCCGTCTGTAAGATCAGGCTTGAGTGAAAGCTCTGAACCCTTTGTTGCAAGAACCTTGTTCCAACGGTCACTCGGAGCAGCTTCTTCTTCTGAAACCTCACCGAGCTTATCCGCAGCAACATATCCTGCCATCTGAACAGTAGCAAGCTTATAGTCGATATCGCCCTTCTGAGCTTCCTTGGAAAGTGTCTGAACACAGTCTGCAGGCTCTGATGAAGACGAAAGATATGTATCAGATGAGTGCTTCCAGTCTGAACCGGCACTTGAGTAGTTTGTTTCCCAGTTATAAGCTGTGAATCTGTTTCCGCCCTGACGTACTGAATTTACAGTAACATCTTCGCTTAAGCCATGTTCGTTTATACCAAAAATATAAGGACTTATAGCTTTACCCTCATCAGCAAGATCTACGCTGACGTTCATATCATAGGATTCTTTTGCCTTAGCTCCTTCTTCAGCGTAAGACGCCGGTGTTATTGCAAGTACTGACATCAGAAATGCTGTAGAGAATGCAGCCGCCCTTTTAAAATTTTTCATTAAAAAATCTTCCTTTCAGTTTAAGTAGATTTAAGCTTATTAAAGCCTTATTTTATCCGTCGATTAATATTATACACCATAAACCCGGTTTTGTAAATATCTTTTTAAAATTTTATTTTAAATATATATATTAAGCACAAATTTGAGGAAACGATTACACAGCTTTATAGTTTATTGTAAAAAAATAAGCATCCGCTTTTGCGAATGCTTATTTTTTTATTTAAATTATTCGTTTATAGCTGTAACAACGCCTGAACCAACTGTACGTCCACCCTCACGAATAGCGAAACGAAGACCTTCTTCGATAGCGATTGGTGTGATGAGTTCAACGTCCATTTCAACGTTATCACCAGGCATACACATTTCCTTGTCAGCAGGAAGTGTAACTACGCCAGTAACGTCTGTTGTTCTGAAGTAGAACTGTGGTCTGTAGTTGTTGAAGAATGGAGTATGTCTACCGCCTTCTTCCTTCTTAAGAACGTAAACCTGTCCGTGGAACTTTGTGTGTGGCTTGATTGAGCCTGGCTTACAAAGAACCTGTCCTCTTTCGATATCTGTTCTCTGAACACCACGGAGGAGAGCACCGATGTTGTCGCCTGCCTCAGCGTAGTCGAGGATCTTTCTGAACATTTCGATACCTGTAACAACTGTCTTAGAGCTTTCATCCTTAAGACCAACGATTTCAACTTCGTCAGAAGTTCTGAGCTGTCCTCTTTCAACTCTACCAGTAGCAACTGTACCACGACCTGTGATTGTGAATACGTCTTCTACAGGCATAAGGAATGGGAGATCAGCCTTTCTTTCAGGTGTTGGGATGTATGAGTCAACTGCATCCATGAGATCAAGGATTGGCTTATAAGCTGGATCGTTGATGTCGTCAGGAGCTTCAAGAGCCTTGAGAGCTGAACCCTTGATGATTGGTGTATCATCTCCAGGGAACTCATACTTGTCAAGAGTCTCACGAACGTCCATTTCAACGAGTTCGAGAAGCTCTTCGTCGTCAACCTGGTCAGCCTTGTTCATGAATACAACGATGTATGGAACGCCAACCTGACGAGCAAGAAGGAGATGTTCCTTAGTCTGAGCCATAGGACCGTCTGAAGAAGCAACAACGAGGATAGCACCGTCCATCTGAGCAGCACCTGTGATCATGTTCTTAACATAGTCAGCGTGTCCTGGGCAGTCAACGTGAGCGTAGTGACGAAGCTTTGTCTCATACTCAACGTGAGCAGTGTTGATTGTGATACCTCTTTCTCTCTCTTCCGGAGCAGAGTCAATGTTAGCGTAGTCCTTCTTCTCAGCAAGACCCTGGATTGCGAGAGTCTTTGT
Organism: Ruminococcus sp.; assembly: GCA_015066815.1. Classification (GTDB taxonomy): domain Bacteria; phylum Bacillota; class Clostridia; order Oscillospirales; family Ruminococcaceae; genus HUN007. The sequence goes on along the minus strand of SVNR01000003.1, from coordinate 20,499 downwards.
GATAGCAGCTGTAAGAGTTGTTTTACCGTGGTCAACGTGACCGATTGTACCGATATTTACATGTGGTTTATTACGTTCGAATTTTTCCTTTGCCATTGGATTTTTCCTCCTCAAAAAAATTTATAGTTTTATACTATGATATCAATTTTAACAGATATCTAATATAAATTCAAGTGTTTTTCAAAATATTTAAAAAATATTTTACAGATTAAGACTAAAATCAGTCGTTGTTCTTACTTCTTGTGCTGATGATCTTTTCAGAAATTGACTTCGGAACTTCAATGTAGCTGTGTGGTTCCATTGAATACTGTCCACGGCCCTGTGTCTTTGAACGGAGGTCGTTTGAGTAACCGAACATTTCGGAAAGCGGAACAAGAGCATTGATCTGCTGAGCACCAGGTCTTGCTTCCATACCGAGAATCTGACCACGACGTGAGTTAAGGTCACCGATAACATCACCCATGTAGTCTTCAGGTACGATAACAATTACCTTCATGATTGGCTCGAGGATCATTGGTGTAGCCTTCTTCATAGCATCCTTGAACGCCATAGAACCAGCAATCTTGAACGCCATTTCAGAGGAGTCAACTTCGTGGTATGAACCGTCATAGAGGTCAACCTTAACGTCAACTACCTGATAGCCTGCGAGTACACCGGACTGCATAGCACCCTTGATACCTGCGTCAACAGCAGGAATGTATTCCTTAGGAATAGCACCGCCGACAACGGAGTTCTTGAACTCGTAGCCCTTACCTGACTCGTTAGGCTCAACTCTGATCTTAACGTGTCCGTACTGACCCTTACCGCCTGACTGACGTGCATACTTCATATCAACATCAGCTGTGCCCTTGATTGTTTCCTTATAAGAAACCTGAGGTGCACCAACGTTTGCTTCAACCTTGAATTCACGGAGAAGTCTGTCAACAATGATATCGAGGTGAAGCTCACCCATACCTGCAATGATTGTCTGACCTGTTTCTTCATCTGTCCATGTTCTGAATGTCGGGTCTTCTTCAGCAAGCTTTGAAAGAGCGATACCCATCTTTTCCTGACCGGCCTTTGTCTTAGGCTCGATAGCGAGGTTGATAACAGGTTCCGGGAATTCCATTGATTCGAGAATTACAGGGAACTTTTCATCACAGAGTGTATCACCTGTTGTTGTATTCTTAAGACCAACCGCAGCTGCGATATCACCTGCATAAACAGTTTCGATATCTTTTCTGTGGTTTGAGTGCATCTGAAGGATACGTCCGAGTCTTTCCTTGTGATCCTTAGTAGCGTTAAGTACAGATGAACCTGCACTTACAGAACCTGAATATACACGGAAGAAGCAGAGCTTACCAACAAACGGGTCTGTAGCGATCTTGAACGCAAGAGCAGCGAATGGCTCATCATCAGATGAAGGACGCTCGCACTCTTCGTCTGTATCAGGGTTTACACCCTTGATGTTCGGAACGTCAACAGGAGCCGGCATGTAATCAACTACTGCGTCAAGAAGCTTCTGTACGCCCTTGTTCTTATATGATGTACCGCATACTACAGGAACCATATCGTTAGCTATAGTTGCCTTTCTTATGCAGGACTTGATCTCATCTATTGTGAGTTCCTCACCGGCAAAGTACTTCTCCATAAGTACATCATCCTGCTCAGCTACGCATTCGAGGAGAGCCTCATGGTATTCGTTTGCCTTGTCTGTCATATCAGCAGGGATATCTTCTACTCTGATATCCTTTCCGAGGTCATCGTAGTAAACATAAGCCTTCATCTCAACTAAGTCGATGATGCCCTTGAATGTTTCTTCTTCACCTATAGGAAGCTGAATCGGAACTGCATTACACTTTAATCTGTCCTTCATCATGTCTACAACACGATAGAAGTTAGCGCCCATGATATCCATCTTATTTACATAAGCCATTCTTGGGACTTTGTACTTGTCAGCCTGTCGCCATACAGTTTCAGACTGTGGTTCAACACCGCCCTTAGCACAGAAAACAGTTACAGAACCGTCGAGAACTCTTAATGAACGCTCAACCTCAACTGTAAAGTCAACGTGTCCTGGTGTATCAATGATATTGATTCTATGACCTGACCAGTAAGCTGTAGTAGCAGCAGAAGTAATTGTGATACCTCTCTCCTGCTCCTGCTCCATCCAGTCCATTGTTGCAGAACCTTCATGTGTTTCACCAATCTTGTGATTTATACCTGTGTAGAACAGGATACGTTCAGTAGTGGTGGTCTTACCTGCATCAATGTGGGCCATTATACCAATGTTTCTTGTATTCTCAAGGGAACAATCTCTTGGCATAACTTTACCTCCATATTATAATACAATTGTGCTAAAAGCACTCTCAGAGCATTTTTATTACCAACGGTAGTGTGCAAATGCCTTGTTTGCTTCAGCCATCTTGTGTGTGTCTTCACGTTTCTTGCAAGAACCGCCTGTACCGTTAAGAGCGTCAAGGATTTCGCCAGCAAGCTTTTCCTTCATTGTCTTTTCGTTTCTGAGTCTTGAATACTTTGTGATCCATCTTAAACCTAATGTCTGACGTCTCTCAGGACGAACCTCCATAGGTACCTGATAAGTAGCACCACCCATTCTGCGAGCCTTTACCTCGAGTACAGGCATAATGTTTTCCATTGCCTTCTCGAAAACCTCCAGAGCATTTTCACCTGTCTTTTCAGCGACAATTTCAAATGCTTCGTAAACAATCTTCTGAGCAACACCCTTTTTACCATCGAGCATGATGTTGTTGATTAAGCGTGTTACCAGCTTTGAATTGTAAAGCGGATCCTGTAATACATCACGCTTTGCGATATTACCTCTTCTTGGCATTTTCGCTTCCCTCCTTCATATAATTGTAAATGAACTCATAGGTACTCGTTTGATCTTATTCGATCACCCGTCAAGACCATGCAGAGAGGTATATAAAAAAATCTATATAATCTCCACATTGAAATCCTGTGGTAGTTGAATCCTATTTTTTAAAAAATGTTTTTTGGTCAGTTATCAGCTTTTAATTACTTAGCTGCGCCTGCCTTAGGTCTCTTAGCACCGTACTTGGAACGAGCCTGCATTCTCTTTGCAACGCCCTGTGCATCAAGAGTACCTCTGATGATGTGGTAACGTACACCAGGGAGATCCTTAACACGTCCGCCTCTGATAAGAACAACGCTGTGTTCCTGAAGGTTGTGTCCGATACCTGGGATGTAAGCTGTTACTTCGTATCCGTTTGTAAGTCTTACTCTGGCAATCTTTCTCATAGCTGAGTTAGGCTTCTTAGGTGTTGAAGTTCTTACTGCTGTACAAACACCGCGCTTCTGTGGTGAGCTTGCGTTTGTTGTGATCTTCTTCTTTGCGTTATAGCCCTTCTGAAGAGCAGGAGCAGTTGACTTAACCTCCAGAACATCTCTTCCCTTACGTACTAACTGGTTAAACGTAGGCATTATTTTTCCTCCTTCTTTTAATGATTTTCTTAAGATTATAAGAAATAGTGTGATATGGCACCACACCTATTAATTATACCATAAAAATGTTGTTTGTCAATAGGTTTGAAGGGATTTTTTCATCGTTTAACCGTACATTTTTTCTTTTTTGAAGCATGTCGTTTTTGTTCTATTTTACTACATAGAAAGAATCATATTTTCCTAAAGCTCATTTGTCCGCATTTTCTGAACAGAAGGTAAATGTAAATACTGTTCCTCTTCCCTGTTTGCTGTCTACGGATATTTCTGCTCCATGCCTGTCGGCAATCTCACGTGCTATCGGAAGTCCGAGCCCCGAACCGCTCCTGTTCTGTACAGACATCACTCTGTGAAACTTTTTAAAAATATTATCAAGATCTTCAGCTGCTATCCCGCAGCCGTTGTCTTTTATGCTCACTATAAGCTTTTCTCCGTTGATTTTTTCTTCTACCAGAACTTTTTGATCGTCACCTGAAAACTTAACAGCGTTATCGAGCACCACGGTAAACATCTGTCTTAGTCTCGCATAGTCTCCGTTTATCATATATACATAAGAGCTGACTTCTCTTATTATCTTTATATTTCTTTTAACAGCAAGACTGCCTGCACTCCTGCACACGTCTGAAATCACATCGCAGACATTTACCGGCTCCTTAAAAATTTTAAAGCCGCTGTTCTGAAGTCTTGAATATTCAAGAAGGTCGTTTACAAGACGCTGAAGATATATGCTTTCCGAAAGCATATGACGATGGTATTCTCCGACCTTTTCCTTTTCGCAGACAACCCCGTCACAAAGCGCCTCAAGTGACCCCCTGAGTACCGCGATAGGTGTACGAAGCTCATGCGCCACGTCCGATATAAAATCAAGACCTATACAGTTTTCTTTTCCGCTCTCAGATGTTTTCTCTTCAGGCTTATCCATAGCTTCAGATTTTTTTGTCATCGTCTGTCACCTCAAACTTATATCCCAGTCCCCATATAGTTCTGATCTTCCACTTCTCATGAGGATACGCATCAAGCTTTGCACGAAGTCTTTTTATATGTGAATCAACTGTCCTGCAGTCACCGTAATACTCGTACCCCCATAAGCTGTTGAGAAGGTTTTCTCTTGTAAAAACCTTTTCTTTATTTTTTGCAAGCGTCCATAATATCTCAAGCTCTTTTTTCGTAAGTACAATTTCTTTTTTATCTATGAACGCAGAAAAATTTTCAAGGTCTATTTCAAGATTGAATATTTTAAGATGATTATCCGAATTACTCCCTTCATGCTCAAACCATATCCTTCTGAGTATCGCTCTCATACGTGCAATGACCTCATTAGGAGAACACGGCTTTACTATATAATCATCTGCTCCTATGCCGAGTCCCATTATTTTGTCATAATCGTCACCCCGGCTTGTGATCATGATAACCGGTACGTTCGATGTCCTTCTTATATATCTGCACACGTCAAAGCCGTCAATTACAGGCATAGATACATCAAGAAGAATCATATCAAAGTCATTTTCTTTGAACAATTCCAACGCTTTACCGCCGTCAGAAGCCAGAAAAACCGTATACCCCTCCCTCTTTGTATACTCACTGAGTATATCTGCAAACTCCTGATTATCATCAGCTATGAGTATGTTTGACATATTTTCTCATCCTTTCATACTTTATTTTTAAAAAGACATAAAAGTCCGGTTTTGTTTATTGTTTCATTATAGGAAACGGATGCGCAAGGCAGTATTAATAAATTTATACATATGATATATATCAATAGTACCTGATCGTATTTTCTTAATTATAAACATAAAATCTTAAAATAATATTAAATTATCATAAGGTTCAGAATATAACTGTAAAGTTTGCAAAAAAATATTTTTCCGTGAAAACACTAAAATCTTAATATTCTCTTATAAAAATTCCCGCAAAAACCCCTTCCCGACTCTTGACACACATACAGCGTTAATGTTATAATTATATCTGTAAATCTAAATGCAACGATCGGGAGAAGTAATACAGAAAATCGTTCACAGTGAGTGCGGGACAGTGCAAACCGCATAGCAGAGTCTGTGTGAATAACACCCGGGAGCAGCAAACTGAAAGTCTTCAGGCAGAAGGTTATTAGGGGCGTCGTATTCTGCACGTTACGCAGAGAGAGTGACCGTTTTCTATATAAACGGTAATTCAGGTGGTACCACGGGTAAATTTATTCTCCCGTCCTGTTCTCAGGACGGGAGTTATTTTTTTGAAAGGATATGAAATCAATGAAACACATCGACATCAAAGAAATACTCAACAACTCCGGATATATCGGACAGACGGTAACCGTATGCGGCTGGGTACGCACGGCAAGAAATTCAAAAAATGTAGCCTTTATCGAGCTTAACGACGGTACATCACTCAAGCACCTTCAGATCGTTATCGACAAGGCATCCGGAATCGAATATGAAAACGCACTCAGACTCGGCTCCTCTATCAAGGTTGAAGGTACTGTAGTTGAAGCACGTCAGGATGCAGTTGAAATAAACGCTTCTTCAATCGAGCTTATAGGCGAATGCCCTCTCGAATACCCGCTCCAGAAAAAAAGACATACTCTTGAGTTTTTAAGAACTATGCCGCATCTGAGAGGCCGTACAAATACATTCAATGCAGTATGGCGTGTACGTTCCGTTCTTGCAGAATCCATACACAGATACTTCCAGAGCAGAAACTATGTTTATATAAACACTCCTCTCATCACAGGCAGTGACTGCGAGGGTGCAGGTGAAATGTTCCAGGTATCTACTATCGGTTACTCAACAGAATACAAGAACGCAGATGAATACTACGCAAACGACTTCTTCGGCAAGCGTGCAGGACTCAGTGTTTCAGGCCAGCTTGAAGGCGAAGTTGCAGCTATGGCTATGGGTAAGATATATACATTCGGACCAAGCTTCCGTGCAGAAAACAGTAACACACCAAAGCATCTTGCTGAGTTCTGGCATGTTGAACCTGAAGTAGCATTTGCTGAGCTTCCTGATATAATAGAAATGGCTGAGGATATGCTCAAGACAGTTATCCGTGAACTTCTTGATACCTGCAAGGACGAAATGAAGTTTTTTGACAATCACTTTGAAAACGGAATAATCGAAAGACTTGAGGATCTTATCTCACACGACTTCGGAGTAGTTACTTATACAGACGTCATCAAGCTTCTTCAGGAATCAGGCGAGGATTTTGTATATCCTGTATCATGGGGCTGTGACCTTCAGACAGAGCATGAACGCTATATCGCAGAAAAGGTGTTCAAGAAGGCTGTTTTTGTAACTGACTATCCTAAGGAAATAAAATCCTTCTATATGAAGCAGAATCCGGACGGAAAAACAGTTGCTGCTGTTGACCTTCTTGTTCCGGGCGTAGGCGAAATAATCGGAGGAAGCGAACGTGAAGCAAACTATGATAAACTCGTAGCCGCAATGAACGACAGAGATATGAACCTTGAGCTCTACGGCGATTATCTCGATCTCAGAAAATTCGGCTCTGTACCTCACGGCGGTTTTGGTCTTGGTTTTGAACGTCTCATAATGTATGTTACAGGTGTTTCAAATATCAGAGACGTTATACTGTATCCAAGAACAGTCGGAAGCATAAGATAATATCAGAAAAGGAATGATCGTCATGTCAAAATCACTGTATTTACCGGAAGGCTACAAACCAATACTCTCTCTCAGAGAAACCCAGCATGCCATAAAGTATATCAAGGATATTTTTCAGCAGGCTCTTGCGTTTGCAGTTACACTCGACCGTGTTTCTGCACCTCTTCTTGTCACAAGCAACAGCGGTATCAACGATGACCTGAATGGCACAGAAAGAAAAGTAGTGTTTGATATAAAAGAAATAAATACAGATGCCGAAGTAGTCCAGTCACTCGCAAAGTGGAAAAGAATGGCTCTTCATCGTTACGGCTACAATCCCGGCGAAGGAATTTATACAGATATGAACGCTATCAGACGTGACGATGACACGGACAATACTCACTCGATATTCGTTGACCAGTGGGACTGGGAAAAGGTCATCACAAAAGAACAGCGCAATATCGAATTTCTCAAGGAAACAGTAAGATATATCGTAAAAGCTATAGCATATACAAAAAGAAAGGTAAATCTCCGTTATCCTCAGCTCACCTCACAGATATGTGATACTCCATACTTCATTACAACTCAGGAGCTTGAGGATATGTATCCGCACAATACTCCTAAGGAACGTGAAAGACTCATAACACAGAAGCATAAAACCGTTTTTATCATGCAGATCGGAAACAGACTTGCAAGCGGTGAAAAGCATGACGGAAGAGCTCCGGACTACGATGACTGGACTCTGAACGGAGATATTCTTTTCTGGGACGATGTACTCGATAATGCCCTCGAAATATCCTCAATGGGAATCAGAGTAGACGCAGACTCACTGAAAAAACAGCTTCAGGAATACGGCGCCGAGGACAGAATGCGTTTTGAATATCACAAGATGATATCTGAAAATATTCTTCCGCTTACTATCGGGGGCGGTATCGGACAGTCAAGACTATGCATGCTCCTTCTTGAAAAAGCACATATAGGTGAAGTACAGTCATCACTCTGGCCTGATGAAATGATCAAAAAATGTGCCGAACGCGGAATAACACTTCTTTGATTCCTAAGATACTCCAAAGAAAAGTACGCAGACTTTTCCATAATCTGCGTACTTTTTATATAAACGATATATCTATCTGACGTTTACTATTTCTGATATGCAGTGAAAATTATAGTCAGTAAAATTTTTCAGAAAGGAATTATAAAAATGCCAATAACAAAATTGCTTGAAGAAAACGCTGCAAAGCGAGGCGATAAAACAGCTCTTGTTGAAATAAATCCTGAAGTACAGGAACTCAGACGAGTTACATGGAAGGAATATGAGCTTATCGAACAGAGCACATGTGAAACCTACAGACGAGAAATAACCTGGAGTGTTTTCAACGAAAAAGCCAACCGATGTGCAAATCTCCTCATGAGCAGAGGGATCAAAAAAGGAGATAAAGTCGGTATACTCCTTATGAACGGATTAGAATGGCTCCCCATCTACTTCGGTATATTAAAAACAGGTGCACTTGCTGTTCCGCTCAACTACAGATACACCTCCGCAGAAATAAAATACTGCCTCGAACTTGCCGATACCAACACAATCATATTCGGACCCGAGTTCATAGGACGTATGGAAGAAATATGCGACAACATCCCTAAGGTCAAGCTTGTTTTCTTTGTAGGAGACAACTGCCCTACTTTTGCTGAAAACTATCTTCACCTTGCCGCAAATCATTCAAGCAGTACGCCTGAAACAAAGCTTTGCGACAAAGATGATGCAGCTATTTATTTTTCTTCCGGTACTACAGGATTTCCGAAGGCTATTCTCCATAACCACGAAAGCCTTATGCATTCATGTATTGTTGAACAGAAGCATCACGGACAGACAGAGGATGATGTTTTCTTATGTATTCCTCCTCTTTATCACACAGGAGCAAAAATGCACTGGTTCGGAAGTCTCCTGTCCGGTTCAAAAGCAGTTCTTCTCAAGGGTGTAAAGCCGATAAACATAATAAACGCAGTTTCGGAAGAAAAATGCACCATAGTATGGCTTCTCGTTCCATGGGCACAGGATATTCTTGACGCAATAGACCGTGGTGAAATAAATCTTTCTGACTATGAAACATCACAGTGGCGTCTGATGCATATCGGAGCACAGCCTGTTCCGCCAAGTCTTATAAAACGCTGGAAGTCAGTATTTCCGAATCACAGCTACGACACCAACTACGGTCTTAGTGAATCAATAGGACCCGGCTGTGTTCATCTCGGAGTTGATAATATACATAAAGTCGGAGCTATCGGCGTACCGGGATTCGGCTGGGATGTTCGTATCGTAGACGAAAACAGAAACACCGTAAATAAAGGCGAAGTCGGCGAGCTTGCAGTAAAAGGTGCAGGCGTTATGACATGCTACTATAAGGATAAGAAAGCAACCGATGAGGTTCTTAAAGACGGCTGGCTCTTTACAGGCGATATGGCAAAAGAAGATGAGGACGGTTTTATCTATCTTGTTGACAGAAAAAAAGATGTTATCATAAGCGGAGGAGAAAACATATACCCCGTTCAGATAGAAGATTTTCTCCGTTCAAACAACAAAATAAAGGACGTTGCAGTTATAGGGCTCCCCGACCATCGACTTGGCGAAATAACAGCTGCAATAATAGAACTCAAGCCTGAGGCACAATGTGATGAAGAAGAGATAGCAGAGTTCTGCAAGGCAATGCCGAGATACAAGCGTCCTCACAAGATCATCTTTGCTGATGTACCGAGAAATCCTACCGGAAAAATCGAAAAACCAAAGCTCAGAAAAATCTACTGCGGTGAAAGTCTTGTCGCAACACAGCTTAAGGGTTAAGTTTTTTCTCTGATTTTTTATAAGACAGCAAAACACCGTGCAGTTATCGTTGTGACTGCACGGTGTTTCTTATGTCCAAACTTAAAATTGCAGATTTTTAAAATCGAGACTCATATTTCCTTTATTTTTTCTAATATGCAAATTAATGAAAAAGTCGTCATTTTTTGACAATCAAAACTTTTTTTATAAGCTGATCCTCAAAAAAAGAGAATCAGCTTATTATCAGCTTATATAATTACTCGCTAACGTATGGAAGCAGAGCGATGTGTCTTGCTCTCTTGATAGCCTTTGTAAGTTCACGCTGGTGGAAAGCACATGTACCTGTAACACGTCTTGGAAGGATCTTAGCTCTGTCAGTCATGTTCTTTCTGAGCTTAGCTACATCCTTATAATCGATAACCTCTACACGGTCTACGCAGAAAGAGCAAACCTTCTTGCGTGATCTCTTTGCGTTACGAGGACTTCTTTCTCTGTCCTTTTCCTTTTCCATGATTAACCCTCCTCAACACTTATTTTTTTACTTGAACGAATTTTTTAAAATCAGAAAGGAACGTCACCGTCACTCAGGATTTCTTCAAAGTCACCTAAGTCACCTATCTGAACTGATTCATTTGCAGACTGTGATGCCATAGGCTCACTCTGCTGATATGAAGGCTGCTGGAAATTACCCGAACCGCCCTGCTGGTATGATGAACCACCTGCTGAAGCAGATTTTGATTCGCCGAAGGAAACCCTGTCAGCCTGAACCTCCATAGCGTAGTGCTTTACTCCGTTAGCATCCGTATAGTCTGCGTTACGGAGAGAACCCTCAACTATGATCATCTTACCCTTGGAGAAAAATCTGCTGACAAACTCAGCTGACTGTCTCCAGGCTACTATACTAATGAAATCAGCCTGTCTCTCGCCGTTGTTTGAGCTATAACCTCTGTCAACTGCGATTCTGAAACGGCAAACGGAAATGTTACTAGGAGTCTGTCTCAATTCTGGATCTGCAACCAGTCTTCCCATGAGAATTACCTTATTAAACATAACTTCCTCCTTTTTTCCGACTTACTTAGCAACTGCAACAGTTACTAAAGAACGGAGAACGTTTTCGTTGATGTTAAGTCTTCTTTCGATCTCAGCCGGGTATTCCGGTGTTGACTCGAAGTTGTAAAGAACATAATAACCCTCTGTTTCGTCCTCAATCTCGTAAGCCAGCTTACGCTTACCCCATTCATCTACTGAATTGAGTGTAGCATTCTTTTCGATTCTTGTCTTGAACTTTTCAACAAGTTCCTTGATTCCGTCTTCGCCAAGCTTTGTGTTGAAGATAACCATTAATTCGTAAGTTTCTTTTACCTTTGCCATTAATCTTGCACCTCCTTCTGGATTTCGCCCACAATTTTCTTGTTGTGAGCAAGGATAACATGCTAATTATAGCATTTTTCGAGTTGTTTGTCAAGTGATTTTTTTAAAAATATGCAAGTGACATAAGAATAAAAAAGAATATACATACAAGAAAAACTTCGACAAGAAGAACAACGAGTATAGACAAATAGCTTGTTCCTCCTGCTTGCTTTACTGTCGCTCTGTAGTCCATACTTATATTAAGATTACCTCTTATTTTTTTTATTTTTAAAATCGTATGCATAAAATAAAGCTGGTTTGCCACAAGGCCGAAAACTACCTTCAGAGCCATTTCAAGTGCAGTTGCTGTATTTACAACACCCGGACTGAAGCGGTGGTTTTTTACGTATTCCATCAGAGGCTGATACATCATAGTATTAAACGGAGCCCCCTGTTCCTCAAGCTGTATTATCATTTCCAGATCAGCCGGTATCTGAAGAAGGAGTCTCAGAACAACTATAACAAAAGCAAGAAGATACATTTTTCTCACACCGCAGTAGTATTCGGGAAACAGAAAAGCAAGAATGTTTACTGAAAACTTTACAGCTGCTTTTTTTAGCCGTGAGAACATCAGCATGTAGTATAATCTGTTTGTTTTAGCGTAATCAGCCATCTCTCCGATCGTGATACCTGTTTCTTCATCCATGACCTCGTTAGGATCGAGTCCGAAGTACTCCGAATCAAGATCAAGCTCAATACCGGGATTCTCTTTTTCATTATTTGATTCGTCTTCTGCATCAAGCTCAGAAAAGCATTTGGCGCATTTGTCAGCCTCCGGAGGATTGGGGTGCGAACACTGAGGACACTCTTTTTTCAGTTCCTCCTCTGCTTTTTTCTTTTCTATCTCTTCTGCCATCCAGCTTCCGCCGGTTTCATGCAAAGCATAGTTTATACAGCTTTTCTTTTCAAGATAACAGCTTCTGTGATAAGGTGTTCCGCACTCAGGACACACTATAAGATCTTCCGAATCGGTAAATTTTTTTTTGCATATAAGGCATTCCTTGTCAGTATATGATACCATAGTCACTGCTGTTTTTTAACAGCTTGCTACACCTTCCCTTCTTTGATTATAGCAAAAGTCAGATTTATTTTGACGTTCACTATAATTTTGCGTCCACTATATTTTTACCATAAAATTATAACATATCATAGTTTTTTTTTCAATCTGTCTGACATAAAATATTTTTTATCCTTCCCTTTTTTCTTATCATAAAAAAGTTTTCAAAAAAATATTTTCCGATCCTTAACAGTAGGAAGCTTTTTTCTTAAACTTCAGACAAAAAAATTTCCGGTACTTTCTTTTTTCAGAAAGCACCGGAGTTTTATCAGAAAAATATTTTTTATGCAATCTCAATAAGTATAAATCCGGCACAAACACCGAACATTACATTGCTGAGTCTGTCTTCATAGCCAAGCTCATTGAACGCAAGAAGTATAGCTTCCTTCACGTCCTCTGTATCAGCTTCCTCACCATACCATCTTACTGCAAGTGATGTAGTATCTTCTTTGATGTTGTTTACAAGCACGTTCTTGTACTCGTCCATATCTGATGCCACAAGATTGTTTTTGTTATAATAATCCTTTGATTTATCTTCACAATCATAGTCTTCAAGCATTGCGTCGAGTGCAAAATCAGCATCTCTTTCATAGCCTGACTTTTCTGTTATTTCATCATCAGCCTTGTAAAGGAAATAGTCTATACCTGTTACATTGTAGTTGTTTGTACAGTCAACCTCATACCACTTGTCATCAAGGTTTATGATATTCCATGCATGAGGAAGATTTCCGTCAATATAACCTGTTGCAACAAGGCATTCTACACCTGCCATATCGCAGAGAAGTCTGTATGATGCAGCATATGATGCACATACACCCTTTCCGTTTACAAGTATACCGTATGCTTCAAAGGAATCCTTAAAATCAACAAGATCTTCAGCAAGGAAGCCGCTCTCTTCTGCTGCGCTCAGTGCATCATCGTCATATACAGCGTTATCTTCAAGATACTCATAAAAAGCATCTGCCTTTTCTTCATCAGACATGCTGTCTGTCACAGTTTCCTCTACGATTTTCTGTGCCTTCTGAGAAAGCTCTGTCTGCTTTGCAACGAGTTCCTCATGATCATATGAATACTGCACTGAGAATGTAAATGTACTGTAATCATATGCATATCTTTCAACACCAAATACATATGGATTCTGCTGCATTGTTTTCAGAAAAACGTCAACGAGTCTGTTAGGATCATGGAGTGATGGGAATGCTTCAAGTGAAAACTGTTCATTTCCGTTTATAAGATTAAGAGCCATCCACTCTTCTTCAGCTGAATCAGCGTTTATATATATTCCTTCAACCTCTAAAGCTACTTTTTCATCCTGAGATTCTGAAAGATGTTCTTCTGTGTTTTCACGCTGCTTTTCAATAAGGTTTTCATCATCCTGATTTGAAGCTTCAGGTTCTGTTACCTCAGGTTCTGTTTCTTCAGCCTCTGTCTCTGCAGGCTCCTCTGTTTCTTCCGGTTCTGTTTCCTCAGCCTCTGTCTCTGCAGGTTCCTCTGTTTCTTCCGGTTCTGTTTCCTCAGCCTCTGTCTCTGCAGGTTCCTCTGTTTCTTCCGGTTCTGCTTCCTCAGCCTCTGTCTCTGCAGACTCCTCTGTTTCTTCCGGTTCTGTTCCTTCATTTTCTGTCTCTGCAGGCACTTCTGTTTCTCCGGACTCTTCTGTTCCAATAATAGTTTCTATATCATTATCAGGAATCATATCAACGTCGCTTTCAGGAAGCACGTCTCCACCGTCGTTTTTATCAATAACCGGTACAGGAGGCTCAGCATTATCTGCCTTTGCTCTTACAAATCCCCTCAGAGCTGTGCCCTCTATCACATATGAATACTTTCCGTTTTCGATCTGTTCATATATAACATCTCTTGCTCTTACGCTTCCGTCAATATTCAGAACATCAACTGATGAAGGAAAATCTGATGGTTCAGCATATTCTTCAGAATCAAAATCATTTACAGTCTTGTAAGGAATGATAAGGTCACTTGTACCTACACCATTACTCATACCGCTTTCTACGCCGTCAACCACAGCTGTAACATAGTATTCACCACATACGCAATAGTTCTGACCGGAATTTACTATCCCGTATGTTGTTTCGACCTCAGACTTTCCGCCGCCTTCACCTGCAAAATTATTAAACGTCAACTCTGTAGTTGATGCATCATAGAGGAGATATACAGGATTGTCACCGGCATCATAACCCTTCTGCGCACCGTTTACAGGTTCGTTGTTTGTACCTGTAGCTGTAGCGTCTGTTACAAGATGATATATATTATACTTCTCTGCGCCTTCGATAGCTGTCCAGCTTAATGAAAAGCAGCCTTCACTGTCAACATTTCTTTTAAGTGTAGGTGCGTTTACTTCGTTTTTAACTGTAAAAGGTATAACAACAGGCTTATCAAGCTTTACCGGTGTATCTGCCTCCATATCATAGTGTACAGCCATATAGTACATAGGAGCATTTCCCCATCTGTCCTCTCCGCCATACACATACTCGTTATCCTGCTGTTCGGAAGCAAGCGCCGGTGACATAGGTGAAACTGTCAGAATCGTTCTGGCATCATCTATAACCTCTGTCATTGCATTATAATATATCTTGCTGCCTTCTTCACAGTTATAGTCTGTATGGATTGATACATAATCATAAAGATCTATATCATAGTCATAATCATTAAAAGCAAACTCAAAAGTAAAGCTCTCGGTCTGTTCAACATTATAAAGAGGCATTACTTCTTCTTCATCTTCAACGCCGTACTCTTTTTTCAGATCAGCCGGAGAAATACCTGCTGCATATTTTCCTGTTGTACCACTAAGATTATCTTCTTTATCTTTTTCTTCTTTTTTAGTTTCCTCTGTAGTGACTGCACTGCTCTCTTCAGGCATTGTCTTTACGCTGTCATTTTTACAGCCGCTGAGTGTTGAAACTGTCATAGCCATTGCAAGGCATAACCACAATACTCTTACTCTTTTTTTCATGTTATAATCCTCTCATTTCTTTAGTTTTATAAAAAGCACAGAAAAGTATTTCTGCGTTCTATAATAAATTATGTTTACGGCATTTTTACTGCCCTTTACATCAATAACACGCTGTCGATTTCAAAAAGGTTGCATTTATTTTAAAAAAATTTTTAAAAATATTTTTTTAGTCTGATACCCATGATCATGAGCTTTTTTCTATGGTCAGAAAAATTTCTTCTGATGGGATCTCCATATATGACTCGTCCGAAATATTGAATTTTAATATTTTACCATCGCTGAAAACAGCCATATAGTATTTTTTATTTTTCTTTTCGGTTCTTACGACCGAAGAACCGTTTTTCAGAATATTTAAAATATTTTCTTTTTCCGCTTCCGAAGCGTACTGCTCGTCTGTAAATACATTTTCGTTATTTACGTATATATACGTCTTACTGTCAGACACCAGTCTGTCATAAAGCAGGGCGATATATTCTTCCTTCAAAAGCCCCGGCTTTTCCTGCTCGTCAAACCTTCCCGTAAGTACAGGGGAGGAAGATTCTCCTTGACGGATAGTTACTCCAAAACCGCTTTTCTGATGCTGCGAAACAGCAAACACCGCTGTTCCGGCAACTATCACAACACAAGCAGCAGCGGAAACTATACGTCTGATAACGTGGATATCTGCTCTTCGCTTTTTTGCTGTAGTTTCTTCTTTTTCAAGAACATCAACAAGTGAATCAAGAAACTGTTTATCCGGAGTTATATTTTCAACCATGTCATTGTATATGGTTTTTATATTATCATTCATACATTGCACACCTCCCCGAGTATTGTCTTTAATTTTTCACGACCTCTTGAAAGCTGTGATTTTACTGTACCCTCACTATTACCGGTGATTTGGGCTATTTCTTTTATACTTAGTTCCTCATAATAAAACATATGTATAACCATGCGGTATTTTTCAGGAAGCTGTTCTATTACATACTTCATATCGCTATGCCTGTTTTCCGGTGCTGCTACAACTTCCTCTATCTCTTCAAGATCTACCCGCTGATCTCTTTTCTGACTTCTCACATACGAAACGACCGTGTTCGAAGTCACCTTAAGAAGCCATGCCTTACGGTGCTCTTCGTCTGCAAACTTTTTACCTGCCCTTATATATTTCAGCAGCACCTCCTGAGTTATATCTTCTGCATCGGCGTTGCTCCCAAGTCGTGTATATGCAAGGCGGTATATCATGGCTGCGTATTTATCAACCAGTTCTCTTGCAGACAGTTCTACGGCATTTTTTTTCACCGTAAAAATCTCCTTTCAAAATCAAACAACCGATTTATCAGAGCTTTCACCAGTAACACGCTCAGAACGGTAAAAAGGTTGCACCAAAAAAAAATTTTTTATCGATTATACAGTATATCACTTTTCAAACCGGTACGCAATATTTAAAATTCTTTTTTGTAAATGCATACATAAAAAACCTATGATTACTATATTTACTTACTGATTTTGCATATCGTTAATCGCTCTTTTGTGTTTATTCTTATCGCCTTGCTCACTATACCGTCTTTAAGGAAAAATTTTTCCGGTTAAAGCATATCATAGCTTTTCAGGTATATTCATATAGTTTCAACATAAAATATTATCATGAACGTATGTATTAAACAACAGATTTATTCCGGCTTTTACTCTACATACGCAGCTCTGTAACAAGGATATATAGTGAACGAAAAAAATCTTCAGAAGGAGAATTTTAAAAAAATGAATCATGCTGAAAAATCACTCGAAATGCATAAAAAATGGAGCGGAAAATTAGAAATCTCCTGCCGTGTTCCGCTTGACACGACAGAAGATCTTTCACTCGCTTATACTCCGGGCGTTGCCGCCGCATGTCTTGAAATAAAAAAAGACCCGAAAAAAAGCTATGAGCTTACCAGAAGGTCAAATCTCATAGCTGTAATCACGGACGGCACAGCTGTACTCGGACTCGGAAACATCGGACCGCTCGCCGCTATGCCCGTAATGGAAGGAAAATGTGTGCTTTTCAAAAAATTCGGAGATGTAGACGCTATACCACTCTGTATAAATCCTGTCGATACTGACGAGGCTGTAAATACAATAAAGCTTCTGCAGGGTTCCTTCGGCGGTATAAACCTTGAAGATATTTCTGCTCCACGCTGTTTTGAAATAGAAGAACGTCTTAAGCAGTGCTGTGATATCCCGATTTTTCACGATGATCAGCACGGTACAGCGATAGTAACACTTGCTGCAGTGTTAAACGCCATAAGATTTACGAAAAAAAATATCAGCACTGTAAAAACCGTAGTAAACGGTGCAGGTGCAGCCGGCACTGCAATAGTAAAGCTTCTTCTTTCAAGCGGAATGAAAAATATTACAGTATGTGACAGAGAGGGTGCGATATACAAAAGCCGCAGGAACCTTAGCGGGCCAAAGGCAGAGCTTGCACTGATAACTGACAACGACAGCAGAAAAGGCTCACTGTCAGACGTGATGAAAAATGCTGATATTTTTATAGGAGTTTCAACTTCAGGCTGTGTAACAGAAAACATGGTAAGAAGCATGGCAGCTGATCCTATTGTCTTTGCAATGGCAAATCCTGATCCTGAGATCTTCCCGCACGAGGCAAAAAAAGCAGGTGCTGCCGTAGTAGGTACAGGAAGAAGCGACTTTCCGAATCAGATAAACAACGTTCTTGTTTTCCCCGGTATATTCAGAGGTGCACTCGACGCCCGTGCCTCCGAAATAAACGACGAAATGAAAAAAGCAGCCGCAAATGCAATCGTAAACTTTATAACCGATGATGAACTGAATGCCGACTATATAATACCGTCATCACTCAACAAAGAGCTTGCATCTGCTGTAGCAAAGGCAACGTTTGATGCAGCAATAAGCTCCGGAGTATCAGGAGTATAATTCAAAACCCCGACCTTAAAAAGGCCGGGGTTTTGTTTGAAAGATGATTTTTTGGATTTTGTCTTATGAAAGTTTTGTATTCAGATCTGCTTATCAGCTGAACTGCCACCAGTCAAACTCTACATCGTTGCCGAAGATAAAGTAGAGGTCTGTCTTTCCGTTAAGATCGCCGAATACAGGAACTTCTATTTCAGACATTGAGCCGCCAGGAACCTCAACATATGCTACTGCTGAACCTGTTCTGCTTGTTGCAACCTTTATAGCTCCGCCGTTCTTGGATGATGCACGAACCTTGAGTGTTGCTGCACCGTTAGAGAAGTTTACTCCCTGAACACGGATCCAGTCGCCTGCCTGAATATCTGTTACTACTGTATTTCCAACACCACTTACGTTGATGCCGGCCTGATGTGACATTGTTTCAGCTTCAACCTTGTTATAAGGATTGAGAGTCTTGAGCTGTGATACACCCTTCATTGTACCTGTTACGCTGATCTTACCGTTTGAAACGTTAGCGTAATCGATATGAGGTGAACGGTAGTTCTTCTGAACACCCATACGTCTTTCAATTACACGGCTGTGATAGAGGAGATAATACTTGCCTTCAAACTCAACGAGTGAGTGATGGTTGTTACCGCCGCCATCAAGCTTATAGGAAGCCGGGTTCTTGAACATGATTCCCTGATATGTGAAAGGTCCAAGAGGGTTGCTTGAAGTCATATAAGCTATTTCTGCGTTGCCAAAGCCATATGGATTGCCGCCTGTACTCCAGTTTGTACAGTATGAGTAGTAATATGTGTTGCCTATCTTGAGAATACTTGAGTCCTCGAAGAGATATGGAGGATTGATGTTCTTAGGTGTGCCTACGATAGATGTCATATCATCGCCAAGCTGTACGCATCTTGCAGTATCAGGATTTGCCTGCTTGCCTGATGGAACACCGCCGCCGAAGTAGAGGTAACCCTTTCCGTCGCTATCTACGAATACGCCCGGGTCAAAGAGCCAGTCAACATTACAGTTCGGCATGTTTCTTGAGATAAGAGCCTTTCCGATAGGATCTACGAAAGGTCCTGTCGGGCTGTCAGCTGAGAGAACACCGATACCGCCTGCGCTGTCAGCAAAGTAAAGGAAGAACTTATCCTTGCCGTTTATTGTCTTCCAGCATGCGTCAGGAGCCCATGAGAAGCCTGCCCACTTAGCCGGACCTGAGTGTCCGTTTCTTCCTGCTACAGGAATAGCACCGTGGTCTGTCCAGTTTACAAGGTCATCAGAAGAGATACAGTTAAGTGTCTGTACGTTATATGAGTTCTCCTGAAGTACACCGTTCTTGTATTCAAACGCGTCGTTTGTTGTATATACATAGAGACGTCCCTTATAAACGAGGAAGCCAGGGTCAGCACCGAAACGCTGTGTATAGAGTGTGTTGTTTTCGTCATCCTTCTTAAGGCTTTCTGCAAGCTTCATGCTTCCGAAGAGTGCATCCATCTTGGTTGTGTCGATCTGGATCTCAGCCTTAGGGAATTCTGTGATAATACCAAGGAGATATTCCTTGAGTGAAACTGCGTCAGAAGAATCAACCTTACGGCTCTGGTTTACGTCTGCATTTTTCTGTGCAGCTGAGCTTGAGAAGCCGTTAAGGATACCGCTCTTCATGAGAACCATATCAGCAACTGTTACTCTGCCGTCAAAGTCGATATCGCCAAGAATCTTGGTTGTTGTTACTCCTGCCGGTCCGTCTATCTTTGTTCCTGCTACTGCACCGATAACATCATCGATATAGAAGTTACATGTTTCTTCTGTGGTTTCAGCAACAAGGTACATGTTCGAAGCACCTTCAGGTATCTTATAGTTTGCGTTGTAGAGCTGAACGAAGCTGCCCTTTGTTGTAGAGCTCTGAGCAATTCCTTCGTACTTTGTTTCGCCGTTCTGATCGTACTGGAGTGTAAGCTTGAACTCTACATCATCTGCTCCGTCAAGGTTCTGGAAGCATGCGCTGAATGCGTATTCCTTACCGGGTTCAAACATTCTTGTGCTGAGTGCCTTCTGTGCACCGTTCCATGTAGCTGTACGGTTCATGGAGAGAAGAGCTTCACTGCCTGTATATGCTGTTCTGCCGCTTGTAAGTATCTCACAGTCGCCTCTTGCAGTCCAACCGCATACGTCGCCTTCAAACTTATCCTTGAAGTAGTGTCCTTCTTCGTTCGGTTCAGGAGGAGCAACAGGTCCGCCGAAGTTTACGTTGTCACCGTCACCCCACTCGGAAGAAGGAATAAGTGACATA
>SVNR01000064.1 GCA_015066815.1 Ruminococcus sp. | reverse complement strand
ACTGATTTTGCCTTAAATACTTGCCGTTAGCCTTCTGATAGGCTCTTGCCATTTCATAGGTTATCGGAAAATCCCATTGTATAGCGATTTTCTGATTAATCCCTATTACTAATAGCTGCCTGTGCAGCAGCAAGTCTTGCGATCGGTACTCTGAATGGTGAGCATGAAACATATGTGAGACCGAGCTTGTGGCAGAACTCAACAGATGTAGGATCGCCGCCGTGCTCGCCGCAGATACCAACGTGCATATCAGGGCGTGTCTGCTTACCAAGTGTGATAGCCATTTCCATGAGCTTACCAACGCCTGACTGGTCGAGTCTTGCGAATGGATCGTTCTCGAAGATCTTTGTATCGTAGTAAGCGTTGAGGAACTTACCAGCGTCGTCTCTTGAGAAGCCGTAAGCCATCTGTGTGAGGTCGTTTGTACCGAAGCAGAAGAATTCAGCTTCCTTAGCAACTTCATCAGCTGTAAGAGCAGCTCTTGGGATCTCGATCATTGTACCAACTTCGTACTTGATGTCTGAACCAGCAGCAGCGATAACTTCGTCAGCTGTCTTAACAACAACGTCCTTAACGAACTTGAGTTCCTTAGCGTCGCCGATGAGTGGGATCATGATTTCAGGAACGATGTTCCAGTCAGCATGAGCCTTCTTAACGTTGATAGCAGCCTTGATGATAGCCTTTGTCTGCATCTTAGCGATTTCAGGATATGTTACAGCAAGACGGCATCCACGGTGACCCATCATTGGGTTGAATTCGTGGAGTGAAGCGATGATAGCCTTGATTGTTTCAACAGACTTGCCCTGAGCTTTAGCGAGAGCAGCGATGTCAGCTTCATCTGTAGGAACGAATTCGTGGAGCGGAGGATCGAGGAATCTGATTGTAACAGGGCAGCCTTCGAGAGCTTCGTAGAGAGCTTCAAAGTCTGACTGCTGCATTGGCTCGATCTTAGCGAGAGCAGCTTCTCTTTCTTCTACTGTGTCTGAGCAGATCATTTCTCTGAAAGCAGCGATTCTGTCAGCTTCGAAGAACATGTGCTCTGTACGGCAGAGACCGATACCTTCAGCGCCGAGCTCACGAGCCTTCTTAGCGTCTGCAGGAGTATCAGCGTTTGTTCTTACCTTGAGAACTCTGTACTTGTCAGCCCAACCCATGATTGTGCCGAACTCGCCAGCGATTGTAGCGTCAACAGTAGCAATGATACCTTCGTAGATGTTACCTGTTGAACCGTCTATTGAAATGTAGTCACCTTCAGCAAATGTCTTTCCTGCGAGTGTGAACTTCTTGTTAGCTTCGTCCATGATGATTTCGGAGCAGCCTGATACGCAGCATGTACCCATACCACGAGCAACAACGGCAGCGTGTGATGTCATACCGCCACGAACTGTGAGGATACCCTGTGAAGCCTTCATACCTGTGATATCTTCAGGTGATGTTTCGAGACGAACGAGGATAACCTTTTCGCCTTTTTCCTTCCAAGCTTCAGCGTCATCAGCTGTAAATACAACCTTACCGCAAGCAGCACCAGGTGAAGCACCGAGACCCTTGCCGATTGGAGTAGCAGCCTTGAGAGCCTTAGCGTCGAACTGTGGGTGGAGAAGTGTATCGAGGTTTCTTGGGTCGATCATAAGAACAGCTTCCTGTTCAGTTCTCATACCTTCAGCAACGAGGTCACAAGCGATCTTGAGAGCAGCCTGAGCAGTTCTCTTACCGTTTCTTGTCTGGAGCATGAAGAGCTTACCGTGTTCAACAGTGAACTCCATGTCCTGCATGTCTCTGTAGTGGTTTTCGAGCTTCTTGCATACGTCTGTGAACTGGCTGTATGCTTCCGGGAATTTTTCAGCCATCTGAGCGATAGGCATTGGTGTACGAACGCCGGCAACAACGTCTTCACCCTGAGCGTTTGTAAGGAATTCACCCATGAGCTTCTTTTCACCTGTAGCAGGGTCACGAGTAAATGCAACACCTGTACCGCAGTCGTCACCCATGTTACCGAATGCCATCATCTGTACGTTTACAGCAGTACCCCATGAGTAAGGGATATCGTTGTCACGACGGTATACGTTTGCTCTTGGGTTGTCCCATGAACGGAAAACAGCCTTGATAGCGCCCATGAGCTGTTCAACAGGATCTGTAGGGAAGTCCTGACCGATCTTGGACTTGTATTCAGCCTTGAACTGTTCAGCGAGTTCCTTGAGGTCATCAGCTGTGAGATCAACGTCCTGAGTTACGCCCTTCTTAGCCTTCATTTCGTCGATAAGCTCTTCAAAGTACTTCTTACCAACTTCCATAACTACGTCTGAGTACATCTGAATAAATCTTCTGTAGCAGTCGTAAGCCCAACGTTCATTGTTTGACTTTTCAGCCATAACCTTAACAACGTCTTCGTTAAGACCGAGGTTAAGGATTGTATCCATCATACCCGGCATTGATGCTCTTGCACCTGAACGTACGGAAACGAGGAGCGGATTCTCCTTATCGCCGAACTTCTTGCCTGTGATTTCTTCCATCTTAGCAACGTATTCCATGATCTGTGCCTGGATTTCGTCGTTGATCTGCTTGCCATCTTCATAGTACTGTGTACAAGCTTCTGTTGAAATTGTAAAGCCCTGTGGTACAGGGAGTCCGAGAGATGTCATTTCAGCAAGGTTTGCACCCTTACCGCCGAGGAGTTCTCTCATGTCAGCGTTACCTTCTGAGAATAAATATACCCATTTTTTGCTCATTGGTCAATTACCTCCAAAAAAATTTCTCAAAATGTCCCAGACCGAAAAAATAATATTATTAAAATACGGCTGGAGTTAATTATAATTATATCATAATAAAAAAGAAAATACCATAGTTTTTTAAAAAAAATAATAATTTTTTTAAACCTACAAAAATATTCACAGAATATAGTGCAGTCAGGGCTTTTTTTCACAAAAACTCTTGAAATTTCATCATGGATTTGGCATAATATATTAAGTATGCTTTTTATAGTGAACGAAAAAATATTTTTTGTTCGCTGTTAGCCGATATGCACGGAGTGACCGCAGGGAACGGATGTGCAAGGCAATATTAATAAATTAATTATAGTGAAAGTCAGATCTGTTTTGATATTCACTATAAATATTTGCAAAAATATATAACAACAAAGATTAACGAACAGGATGTGTGATCTATGGATAATGCAATTATACTTGCAGGCGGACAGGGAAAGAGAATGAAGGCGGATATGCCTAAGCCGCTTTTCAGAATTCTCGGCGAGCCTATGCTTGAGTGGGTGATCGGCGCATGTGAAAAAGCCGGTATATCCGATATATGTGTGGTAAAGGGCTATAAGGCAGAAATGATAGACGAGTATCTTGACGGAAGATATGAAACAGTTCTTCAGGCTGAGAGACTCGGAACAGGACATGCAGTTATGCAGGCTGTTTCTTTTTTAAAGAAGAACTCCGGTTCGGATACTCTTGTTCTGTGCGGAGACGCACCTTTTATCGACAGTCAGACAATAAACGATGCACTTGCCAGACACAGAGCTGACGGAAACTCCGTTACAGTTATTACAGCAGAGCTTGAGGAGCCTGCAGGCTACGGCAGAATAATCCGCTCAGCAAACGGCATCTCATCTATAGTAGAAGAAAAGGATGCAACTGCAGAGCAGAAAAAAATAAAGGAAATAAACTCAGGTGCATACTGGTTCAGAACTGACGACCTGATAGATTCACTCAACTCGCTTACAACAGACAACGCACAGGGTGAGTACTATCTTACGGATACGATATACATACTTCTCGGAAAGGGAAAGAAGGCAGGTGCGTTTATTTCTCAGAATCCTGATGTGGTTCTCGGTGTAAACGACCGTAAGGGACTTCTCAGACTCAACAAAACAGCAAGAGAGAATATCATAGAGAAGCATCTTGAAAACGGTGTAGAGTTTACATGCACAGACGGTATAACCATAGGCCGTGATGTAATAATAGGCGAGGGAACACAGATTCTGTCAGGTACTGTGCTTTCAGGAAAAACAGTTATAGGTGAGGGATGTGTGATAGGACCGGACTGCATAATAGAAAACAGCACAGTCGGAAACGATACAAAACTCAACTATGTGCAGTGCTATGATTCAAAAATAGAGAATAACGTAAAGATAGGACCTTTTGTTCAGATAAGACCGGGAAGCCATATCAAGTCAGGAGCGAAGATAGGTGACTTTGTCGAAATAAAAAATTCCGTCATCGGCGAGGAAACTGCTGTGGCACATCTTACATATGTCGGAGACAGTGATGTGGGCGGATGCGTTAATTTTGGCTGCGGTGTAGTTACTGTAAACTATGACGGAGAAAAGAAGAGCCGCTGTACAATAGAAGACAACGCTTTTATAGGCTGCAACACAAACCTTATCGCACCTGTGACAGTAGGTAAGGGAGCATATACAGCTGCAGGCTCTACTATTACAAAGGATGTACCTGCTGACGCACTTGCGATAGAACGAGGCGATACAAGAACAGTTGAGGGCTATGCTGCAAGAAAGCTCAGAAACAGAAAGAAAAAATGATTTTAACTTACGGAGTGTGCCATAAAAAATGGGAATAATGGAGCTGTTTAATCAGATATCGTCCGGGACAAAGACCGGACCGGTCGAATACATAATCACCGGGCTGGGAAATCCGGGTATTCAGTATCAGGATACACGACATAACGCAGGGTTCATGGTTATCGACACTATCGCCGCAAAGTACGGTGCAGATGTAAAAAAGATAAAATTCAAATCCCTTTGCGGAGAGTGTACCATAGGCGGAAAAAAATGTCTCCTGATGAAGCCGTCAACATATATGAACAACAGCGGAGAAGCTGTTGTCGAGGCGCTTAACTTCTATAAGCTCGGCATAGAAAACCTTATTGTGATATATGATGATATATCACTTGAGCCTTCAAAGCTCCGCATAAGAAGGAAGGGCAGTGACGGAGGTCACAACGGGATAAAGAGTATAATATATCTTACCGGTGAGGATACCTTTCCGAGAGTCAAGATAGGTGTAGGAAAGAAGCCGCATCCGCAGTACAACCTTGCTGACTGGGTGCTTTCGTCCTTCAAGGCAGATGAAGTGCCTCTTATAAAAGAAGCGGCGGATCATGCTGCCGAGGCTGTGGAACTGATGGTGTCCGGCAAGATCAACGATGCCATGAACAAATTTAACTGAGTGAGGGAACAACTTGAATATTTTTCAGACGAGCTTCCGGAAGCTTTCCGGATACAGAGAGATTGAAGAATGCCTGAGAGATAATATTTCGCCTGTCTGTGTAACAGGACTTGCACAGATACACAAAGCCCAGCTGCTGCTTGCTTTTTCCGGAGAAAAAACAGCGCTTGTGATAACCGATGATGACAATTCGGCACGCAGACTGGCAGAGGATATAAACGAAATGGCAGCTGACAGTATTGCTTTGTATTTTCCTTCAAGAGAATACATGCTTTATTCTGCTGAAGGTGTCTCACGTGATTATGAACATATGCGTCTGGGAGCACTTTCAAAAATCCTCAGTAAGCAGTGCAGGATAGTTACTGCCGGAGCAGAAGCACTGATGCAGCTTGTTCCTCCTGCTTCTGTCGTTTCAGAACGTTCCTTTTCAATCGGAAGGGGAGATCAGATAGCAATATCCGATCTGGTATCTTCACTCATAATGTGCGGATATACTGCAGCTGACAAAATAGACAGTACTTCACAGTTTTCTGTGAGAGGCTCTATAGTAGATATACATTCGCCTCAGTCACCGCTTCCGTACAGACTTGAGTTCTGGGGAGATGAGATAGATACTATTTCGTACTTTGATCCTGAGACTCAGAGAAGAACAGAGGAAGTGGAGCTTATAAGAATAGTGCCTGCAAGAGAGGTGCTGTATGATCCGGCTGAGCTTGCAGAGCGTATTGAAAAAACAATAAAACAGTCACGTTCACGAAACGCAGATGTTTTTGCAGAAAATGCAGCTTCCGACATCGAAAAGCTCAGGGAAGGTATGCTCATAGAGGATTCAGACAAGTACATAAACCTTGTTTATGACGGTGACCATTCTCTTCTTGAATATATCGATGGTGACATATTCCTTAACGAGATAAATCAGATACTCGACCGTGTAAAAGGCATACAGGGGCAGTATAACGAGGAAGTAAAGCTTTTGCTTGAAGAAGGAAAAATAATCCGTTCCCTGTGCGGTCACTATATGGATTTTCAGAGGCTCATAGAACCTCTTGATGGGAAAAAATACATATACCTCAACACCTTCTTCAGCGGAGCCGATAAGATAAGCTACAGACGCACAGTCACCTTTGAAGCTGTTCAGACATCCACATGGGGCGGAGAAATGCGGCAGCTCGAGGAGGATCTCAGGAATTACTGCGACAGCGGCTATACAGTAATACTCATGGCAGGCAGTGAAAAGACACTGCCTGTAATAGCGGATGATCTCAGACAGAGCGGCTTTTCTGTACAGACTGCCGACGGTCCGGATGTTGAGGCGAACAGCAGCATAGTTCTTATGTGCGGAAGCCTGTCAGCCGGATTTGATTATCCTGAAGCCGGATACGCCCTTATATCGCAGACCAAGGCGATAAGCGCAAAAAGAAAAAAACTGAAGAACAACAAGCTTGGCAAGGAGATAAGAGGACTTTCGGATGTTACTCCGGGAGATCTTGTTGTTCATGCGCTTCATGGAATAGGACGGTTTGTCGGAATAAGAAAGCTTGAGCTTGAGGGAGTTACCAAGGATTATATCACGATACAGTATGACGGAAAGGACGTTCTCTATGTACCGGTAACCCAGCTTGATATGGTTTCAAAGTATATAGGCGGCAGGGATGACAGTGGTGTAAAGCTGAACAAGCTTTCGTCAAACGAATGGCAGAGGACAAGAAACAATGTCAAGCGTGCTGTAAAGGATATGGCTGCCGAGCTTACTGCGCTCTACGCAAAGCGTCAGAAAACAGAGGGCTTTGCTTTTTCTCCTGATGATGAGATGCAGAGGGATTTTGAAAACAGATTTCCTTATGTCGAGACGAACGATCAGCTTCAGAGTGTTTCAGAGATAAAAAGCGACATGGAGAAGAGTTATCCTATGGACAGACTTCTCTGTGGTGATGTCGGCTTCGGCAAGACAGAGGTTGCTTTCAGAGCAGCTTTCAAGTGTATATTTGACGGAAAACAGTGCGCACTGCTTACTCCTACTACGGTTCTTGCATGGCAGCACTATCAGACTGCGATAAGAAGGTTTGAGCATTTTCCCGTAAAGATAGAGCTGCTTTCACGTTTCAGAACCCCTGCACAGCAGAGAGAGGTGCTTAAAAAGCTTAAGGAGGGCTCGGTGGATCTTGTCATAGGAACACACCGTCTTGTTCAGAAGGACGTGGAGTTTAAGGATCTTGGACTTGCCATTATAGATGAGGAACAGCGTTTCGGCATAAAGCACAAGGAAAAGTTCAAGGAAAACTTCATAGGTGTTGACGTGCTGACTCTGTCAGCTACTCCTATACCGAGAACTCTTAATATGGCCATGAGCGGTATCCGTGATATGTCTGTCATAGAGGAACCTCCCCAGGACAGATATCCCGTACAGACATATGTTATTGAGCATAACATGCCCCTTATTGTTCAGGCGATATCAAAGGAGCTGAAAAGAGGCGGTCAGGTTTACTATATTCACAACAGAGTAGAGAGTATAGCAGGGTGTGCCTCAAAGCTTCAGGAGCTTCTTCCTGATGCAAGGATAACATATGCCCATGGACAGATGAGTGAGGAGATGATGTCAGAGAGATGGCGTCAGCTTCTTGAGCATGAGATAGATATACTGGTATCGACCACTATTATCGAGACAGGTGTAGATGTTCCTAACGTAAATACGCTTATCATAGAGGATGCTGACAGATTCGGACTTTCTCAGCTGTATCAGCTCAGAGGACGTGTAGGGCGTTCAAACAGGAGAGCCTTTGCATACTTTACCTTCAGAAGAGGAAAGGTTCTCAACGAAACAGCGACAAAGCGTCTTGAAGCTATACGCGAATTTACTCAGTTCGGCAGCGGCTTCAGAATAGCTATGAGAGATCTTGAGATACGAGGTGCCGGAAGCATACTCAGCGGAAAGCAGCACGGACATATAGAGACAGTAGGCTATGATATGTATCTGAGACTTCTTTCGGAAGCGCTGGCAGAGGAACGCGGAGAAACCCTCGAGAAAAAAACAGGGGACTGTGTTGTGGATATTCAGATAGACGCACATATCCCGGAAAACTATATCTCAAGTCTCCCTCAGAGAATAGACGCATACAAGAAGATCGCAGTTGTGAGGACTCAGGCGGACAGCGAGGAGCTTATCGACGAGTTTATCGACCGTTATGGCGATCCTCCGGCTGCTATCGTCGGACTTGTAAATATATCGCTTCTCCGAAACACAGCTGCAGCTATAGGCATAACAGAAATAAACCAGAGAAACGGCAGCCTGCTTTTCTATATAGAGTCTCCTGATATGACTCAGCTCAAGGCTTTGACAACCAGCTTCAAGGGAAGGGTTCTCTTTAACAGCCTTGCAAGACCCTATATAAGCGTAAAGCTTGCTCCGCGCGAGAAGCCTGAGCAGCTGATACGGAATGTCATACAGATAATGCATGATTCAGGAAAATCCGAATAATTGTTTTGGGATTTTGACGGATTTGGGCTAAACTTTCGTGGGTAGTGTGATTAAGATAACTAAAGATATTTGTACAAATTACATATAGATTTTTTGTGCAGATAATGTTACAATATAGAACAGAACTTAGAAAATTTCAGCCGTTTTACGGACATTTCAATCTTAAAGGGAGAGGATGAAGCAAATGAAAAGAAAATTTACAGTCTGGTTTATTGTATGCAGCATGCTGGCGATGGCAACGTCATGCAGCACCAACTCACCTGCTGAAAGCAGCAGTACAGAAAAACCTTCTGCTGAAACTACCTCAGTAAAGGAAACAGAGCCTGCAGAGACAACCGAAGAGGTTATCACAGAGCCTGAGTATCCCAAGCCTGATGTTGACGAAAACGCCATAACCTATAACGACAGTGACGATCTTTATACAGCGCACTGTATGGCTGAGAAGAACTTCGAAAACGATGAAGCAGAGTGCAGGCTTTCAGTTGCAGAGTTCAAGGGAGAAAAACAGCTCAGAATAGAAGTTCTGGGCTACAACGAGGAAACAAAAAAATACAAGACTCCAAAGATAGTCTTTGACGTGGATGAGCTTGTAGGCTCTGATAATCTCAGTAAGGTAAAAAGCTTCAGCTGTGATATAACACAGGTTGCAGTAGGTGAGTTTATCGGTGATGACGGTGAGCCTATGATGGTACCGGGAAACCTTATGGGAAGCTTTGGTTCTATCACAGGTGAAAACTGTGATGTATGGTATGAGCCGACAGGTTCGGCAAACGAATATGCAATGGCTGAGTGGAAGTTCGGCTGGGAGTACCTTCATGTTGAGGGTAAGTGGCTTCTCAAGGGCTTTGTAGATGGTACAACAAACTCTACTCTTGTGTTTATGAGATGGTCGATTCCGAATCAGGCAGATGTATATATAGACAATCTTACCTTCTATGATGAAGAAGGTAACTCCATACCGATAGTCTATAAGCCGGGTGAAGCTTCAGATGAAGCATCAGAAGGCGAAGCAGCAGAAGAACCGGCATCCGAAGAGGCTGACGGCGGAACTGCTGCAGAGGAAGCACAGGATACAGACGACGAAGCAGCAGCTGAGTCTTAACAAAATATTTTTTTTGGAGGAAAACACTTGGATACAATACAATACAAATGTCCGAATTGTGACGGCCCTCTTGAATACAAGGCCGACATACAAAAATTCGGATGTGAATACTGCATGAGCGTTTTTGATGATGACCAGATCAAAAAAATGTTCAAGGACAACGAAAACACCGATCTTTCTCAGGACATAGAAGAACCTCAGGCGACAGATGATGAGTTCAGTAACGGTAATCTTTACTCATGCTCAAGCTGTGGAGCTGAGATAATGACCGACGCTGAAACAGCAGCGACCTTCTGTGTTTACTGTCATAACCCGGTTATACTTAAGGGAAGACTTTCCGGAAGCTACAGACCGAGTCAGGTGCTGCCTTTTGAGCTCAACAGAGAAAAGGCGCTTGAGATATTCAAGGAGGTCATGGGCAAGAAGAAGTTTACTCCTTCAGACTTTATGTCAAACCAGACTCTCGAGAAGATGTCAGGACTCTACGTTCCGTTCTGGCTTGCTGATTGTAAGGTGGATGGCAGTATGAACGGTATAGCAAAGCATATACGTTCATGGACAAGTGGCAGCTACAGATATACTGAAACCAAGGAATATACTATCGAAAGACGTGCCAGAATCACGTGCAACGGAGTACCTGCTGATGGTGCAAGCAAAATCGATGACGACCTTATGGATGCAGTAGAACCGTTTGATTATACCAAGATGCAGGATTTTTCGATGTCATATCTTTCGGGATTTCTTGCTGACAGGTATGATGTGGATAAGGGAGAGGTTTTTCCACGTATAAAGCAAAAGGTAGACGAAGCTGCAAAGACTCTTATGAATGAGTCTGTTGTCGGCTATAGTACATTTTCTGTTTCCGGTTCAGAAGTTAATATTATGAGCACAAAATGGAGATATACACTTCTTCCGGTATGGTTCATGACATATAAGTATAACGGAAAAATGTACGAGTTCGCAGTTAACGGACAGAGCGGAAAGCTTGTAGGAAATCCTCCGCTGTCAAAAAAGAAGCTTGCTGTTTTTGGCATTGCGCTTGCTCTTGGAATTAGTATAATAGCAGCGCTCGGAGGTAGTTTGTTATGATGAGAATGAAAAAAATCGCGGCCGTTTTTGCAGCTGTTATGATTATGATTATTTCCGCCGTTCCGGTTTGTGCAGCTGATTTTAATAAGGGCTATATATTTGACCTTGATGACAGTATTACAGCGTCACAGGAAGAGGTTCTCGGAAAAAAGCTTGAAGAGCTCAGCAAAAAATCCGGTATGAATGTGGCAGTACTTATTTCTGACAATCGCGAAGGAAAAAGCTCCATGGTATATGCGGATGATTTTTATGATTCACGTTTTGGAATAAACACCGATGGAATACTGCTTTATATTGATAACTTCGATAAGACGGATCATATTTCTACAAGCGGAAAGGGCATACAGTGTTATAGCGAAACATATATAGACTATATGTTTGATACAATAACTCCGTGTCTTAATGCCGGGGATTATAACGGAGCAGTTGAAGATTTTCTGGAGGTCGTTGATCCTTCATATGTAAAGCGTTATAATTTTACTCATAGTACGCTAAAATACGCCGGAATAGGTCTCCTTGCAGGAATTGTTATTTCCGTTATAGCGTGTCTTATAATAGCTTATAGCTATAAGTCCCACAAAAAATATAACAACAGAAATTATGTTGTATCCAGAGATACACACTTTACTGTAAAGGAAGACAGATATCTGCGCCAGTATACTACAAAGGTAAAGATTGAGAATTCTTCCGGTGGTTCACGCGGCGGCGGTGGTGGTACACATATAAGCAGCAGCGGCGGTGTTCACGGCGGACATTCAAGACGCAGATAAAAAAATTATAGTGACTAAAAAATATTTTTCAGTCACTATGTCTGGTATTTATTATATATGTACAAAACTGTGGTTTTCTATATCTGAAACCACAGTTTATTTTTTTCTAAGCTTTTTTACAGCCTCTGCAAAAACATGCGCAATATAGTCTGTGTCTTCAGCGGTAAGATCATCTCCGAGTGAAAACCGTACTGAGCTTTTTGCCGCTTCTTTGCTGATTCCCATAGCTCTGAGTACATGAGACGGCTGTGAGTCCTCAGAAGTGCATGCCGAGCCGGCTGAAGCGCATATTCCTTTAAGATCAAGCATAAGGAGCAGACCTTCTGCGTCGATACCGCTGACAGAAACATTGCAGTGTCCGGGGAGTCTGTTTTTTTTGTCGCCGTTAAGAGTAACTCCGGGTATAGAGAGAAGTTTTCCGGTAAGACGATCCCTGAGCATAGAAACAGTTATGTATCTTTCGCTGAGAGAAGCCATAGCCTCCTCCATGGCATAGCCGAAGCCGGCTATGGAAGCTGTGTTTTCTGTTCCCGGACGGATTCCTTTTTCCTGATTTCCGCCTGAAAACAACGGATAAAAGGGAAGCCCTTTTCGTATATACAGAGCTCCGGTTCCCTTGGGAGCATGCAGCTTGTGACCTGAAACGGACAGAAGATCTATATTCTGTTCTGCGGTATTTATTTTAAGCTGACCGACAGCCTGTACTGCGTCAGTGTGGAAAAAAACATTTTTTTCTTTGCAGATAAGAGCAGTTTCGTTTACAGGCTGTATCGCACCGGTTTCGTTGTTTGCATACATAACGGATACCAGTGCGGTTCTGCAGGTAATGGCTTTTTTTATGTCTGAAGGGTCAATGATTCCGTTTACATCGGGGAAAATATATGTGACATCAAAACCGTTTTTTTCAAGCTCTTTGCATGTGTTGAGTACGGCAGGATGTTCTATGGCAGTGGTTATTATGTGATTTTTGCCCTGAGAAGCAAGTGCTCTGCATATGCCGTATATTGCGAGATTGTCGGCTTCTGTTCCTCCGCTTGTAAAAAATATCTCTGATGGCTGACATCCGAGCGCAAGTGCTGTTTTTTCCCTTGCGGTTTCTACTGCTATTTTTGCTTTTCTGCCTAAGCTGTATACTGAGGAGGCGTTTCCGTATTGTTCTGTCAGATATGGCATCATGGCGTCAAGTACTCCGGGGGATATTTTTGTGGTCGATGCGTTATCGGCATATACAAATCTTTTTTCCATGATTTGCGTTCTCCTTATCTGCTGTATTTGTCACGCTCCATAACTGCAAGCTCGTCACAGCGTTCATTTTCCGGATGTCCGTTATGACCTCTTACCCATACAAAGCTTACGCTGTGCTTATCAAGCAGAGGGAGAAGCGTTTTCCA
Source organism: Ruminococcus sp. (assembly GCA_015066815.1). Classification (GTDB taxonomy): domain Bacteria; phylum Bacillota; class Clostridia; order Oscillospirales; family Ruminococcaceae; genus HUN007. The sequence continues at coordinate 578 of SVNR01000064.1, read as the reverse complement.
TAAATCAGTATTGGGGACAGGCGTGTTTTTTTCCTTTATCCAGTTTTTTTTCTGCCAATTGTATACCCAGCCCTTGGTGACGCTGTTTACGACGTACTGACTGTCTGTTGTGAGAGTTACTCTGCACGGTTCTTTTAGTGCTGTGAGAGCCTCAATAACAGCGCTGAGCTCCATACGGTTGTTGGTAGTAAGAGCTTCTCCTCCGGAAAGCTCCTTTTCATGTCCGCCATACCTGAGGATAGCGCCCCAGCCTCCCGGTCCCGGATTTCCGCTGCATGCGCCGTCTGTAAATATTTCGACGTTTTTCATTTGCTCTTTACTCCTTTATATGATCTTAGTTATTATAGTGAAAGGAAAAATAAATCTGACTTTCACTATATCCTGCATATCAGTTAAAAGTAAGCCTCAGATAAATCTGACGCTTAATATATATTTTACCACAGATTTTTAACTCCTTCAACTTTTTATACTTTGTTTGTGTAAAGCCTATAAAAGAGACACACGCGTATGTTATGTATTTCCGAAATTTTTTCAGTATAGAAAAAATTTGTTGAATTAATTAAGTTTGTGTGTTATAA
>SVNR01000063.1 GCA_015066815.1 Ruminococcus sp. | reverse complement strand
AAAACCTGTTTACTGATTCTGTTCTGAATAATAATATGCAGATATGAACCGAACATATCTACCGATAACCTTATTTCCTTTGTTTCTTCTTTCATTTCAGCTTCAATGGCATTATCAATCAGATTTCCGAATACTATGCTGAATGATACATCATCAAAGTCTGACAAATCAGTCTGAATATAGCATTTCAGGTCAATGTTGTTTGTCCTGCAGACTATTCTCTTAAGATCAATCATGGCATTAAGGACAGGACTGTTTGTATCTGTATATTTAGGATTATTAACACTGCTTACTCCGATTTTCTCAATATAGGAAAGAGCTTTCGGAACATCGTTTTCCTTTAAATATTCGGATATCGTAATCAGATGGTTATTGAGATCATGCTGAAGAGATCTTACGGAATTACTCCACTGCAGTGATTCCTGAAGTTTAATCTGATTATCCTTTAACTGTGTTTCAAGAATCAGCTGGTGCAGTATACTCTGATTTCTCGACGAAAACATAAAAATGATATAAAGCAGTAGAATGTTGATTACCACCAGGCAGATCATTATTATGCTTGCATATTGAACGGATATCAGATCCTCAAGAATCATTTTTTCAATTACTGTTCCGGCAACTATAGTAATAACAAGAGATACGATCATTACAACCGCCTGAACGATATGAAGTCCGGGCTTTTGCTTTTTTGTAATCGCTGTAACTATATAGAGCAGACTGATAAAGAAGATTTTTGATATTATCAGCAGAAATATTCTGGCCGGATTTCTCATCAGGAGAATTTCTGAGTAGTGCTGTTTCATAATAACTGATGAAATGACGAGTATAACCATATTTATAACGAATATTCCGGCAAGTTCAAGCAGCACTGTCAGTAATTGTTCACGCCAGTTTCCATTAAGTGATGTTTTACAGAAAAGAAACAGAATCACAAGGTATGAAACAATATATGCGCCTTCAAGTATTGAGATATAGTTACTTACTGAAGTGTTGACAAAAAACAGAGCCATAAAAAGTATTGTTACAATTATGTTTCGTAATTTATTATCGCTTTTATAAAGGAATGTTATTGCCGGATACATTACGAGAATAATACTGTCAATTGCTGTAGCGGCTATTTCTGATATAGTATAAATCATAAAAGTACCTTCTTTGAATATTGAATATAAGCCTGCAGTACACTCTGAACCCTTCTCCGGCTGATACCAAGAATCTGACCGTCCGGAAAATGAGCGTTATCTTCTATGATTTTTATATTAGCAAGATTGGCAAGAATCCCCGTATCTATCATTACAAAATCTTTGAAATCAGGATTATCAATGTAATTTGAAATTTTATCCCGAACAGAAATGACCGAACCGTTAATCAAAAAGATTTCAAGATAGTGCCTGTCTGTTTTAATATAGAGAATATCATTTATTTTTGTAGTATATGTTTTCCCGCCAAGTGATTTACGCTCAGTAAATGAGATGCATGATTTCATCGCACTGATTTCTGAAATAACAGTTTCTATCGCAAATTTCATCTCAGATTCAAGATACTATTTCACAAGGCGGAAAAATGAAAAGTATTGAACTTTTGATTTTTTTACCTATTCATTCCTTCAAAAGCCACTCTTGCGGCTTCCGGGCTCATATTACATCCAAGTCTGAAAATCTTAACATTCTTCACAAGCAGATCCAGAAGCTTAAGCGTCTGAATCATAGAGATCTTATCCATCGGACGATAGGTCTGCTGTAAAAGAAGAGGATATACTTTTTTGGGTTCTGCTTCTTCTATATGATTGATACTATCCCTTGACAGCACGCAGACTGCCTTTAGCGGAACAGATATGTCTGTACTTAATCTGTGCTTGCCGTTCCACGGTGTACCGCAGGCGATTACGCCGTTTTCGGTAATTTTCAGAAGCGGCTTATCGTCATTTACCATTACTGCACGATTGCCGAAGTGCTCTCTCCACAGCCTTGTATGAGTTGATTTTCCTGTGCCGCTCTTCGCAGTGAACAGATAACCGATTCCATCTACTGCAACAACCGAGCCGTGAAAAAGCACTATACCGGACATAGTCAGTTTTTCAGCTATCTTACGGTATACGGCCAGAGTTTCAAGGTATTCGTCAGAATAATCCACTACCGGTCGTCCTTCAGCTATATCTTCCTTTGCTGAACGTTCCCGCTCAAAATCAATATCACCGCTCTCCGTCCTGACAGTGAATTTTTCAGGTTCATCAGTAATATATCCCCGGCAGTATTCCTCTATGTATCCATACAAAGGCTCGATTCGGATAACTGTATCCGCAAGCTTTATACAAAACGAACTGTTTCTGTTGTTTTCCATCATAGCCTCACATCTTTTAATCTCAATTGATCGGAACAAAAGGCAATTCGACAGGATCATCCGGAAACAACGGTTTTTCTTCGGACGTTAAAGATGTTTCCTCCGGAATTTCTGTCGTCACTGCCGTCGTCTGCTCTGTCAAAGCTGTCGTTTCAGCAGAAGTTGATATCTTATCGGCTTCAGAAGCTGCTTTATCCGATACGACAGTCTCCTGCTTTTCAGTAATATTTACGGAAAAATCATCATTATCTTTATTCTGCGTCGTGTTTTCCTGAAGTCTGTTATGAAGAACAGCAGTAACATCTGTTTCTGTATTGCTAAAAAAAGTATCCTGTTTATTATCAGTTACTTCTGTTCCGGAAGTGATACCGGTGTTTTCTGTACTATCTGTCAGTACAGAAGAAATACTATCGGTAATATCGGTTGTCTTGTTCTGCTTTATGTTTTCACTGTCGGTTTTTTTATCACTGTTATCAGAGCATGAAGCACATGCAAGCATAATGAACATTGCGGCTGCGACCGCTCCTGATAATATCTTCTTTTGTTTTTTCATTTTTTCTCTTTCCTCTTTCCTTTTTTAAAAAATCATCGTTTTTTTCAGATCATTTCAAGAATTTTTTCAGTCATCTCCGAACATGAAACAGCTTCTGCACTGCCTGTTCCTATAAGATCTGCTGTTCTGAAACCATTCTCAAGAACAGCGTCAACTGCTTTTTCTATGCAGTCTGCTTCCTCTTTAAGATCAAACGAATAACGAAGCATCATAGCTGCAGATAAAACCGTCGCAATAGGATTTGCCTTGTTCTGTCCTGCGATATCCGGTGCAGAACCGTGAATTGGTTCATACAGTCCTCTTTTGGTATTTCCGAGTGAAGCAGATGCGAGCATGCCTATAGAACCTGTTATCTGTGATGCCTCATCAGACAGAATATCTCCGAACATGTTTGAAGTAACAATAACATCAAACTGACAAGGATTTTTTACAAGCTGCATAGCGGCATTGTCAACAAGCATATCCGAATACTCTACCTCTGGATAATCTGCAGAGAGCTCATGCATTATTTCGCGCCACAGACGAGATGTTTCAAGAACGTTTGCCTTGTCTATGCTGACAAGCCTCTTTTTCCTTTTCATTGCAGTTTCAAAAGCTACACGTCCTATACGTTCTATCTCCATACGGCTGTATGCTTCTGTATCATACGCCTCTGCTCCGTACTTTCCTTCACGTCTGCCTCTTTCTCCAAAGTAGATTCCACCGGTAAGCTCACGTACTATCATAAGGTCAAAGCCTTCCTTTACTATATCCTCACGCAGCGGAGAAGCCTCCTTGAGTGAACTGTAAAGCTTCGCCGGACGAAGGTTGGTAAAAAGTCCGAGAGCGGCTCTTATTCCAAGAAGCGCTTTTTCAGGTCTTATGTCACCTGAAAGATTATCCCACTTCGGTCCTCCGACAGCTCCGAGAAGAACACTGTCACTTGCAAGACAGCCATCAATAGTTTCTGCAGGAAGAGGCTCACCGGTCTTGTCTATTGCACAGCCCCCTATAAGATAAGGGGTAAAACAAAAATCATGTCCGAATTTTTTTCCGATTTTTTCAAGCACAAGAACAGCACTGTCCACTATCTCAGGACCTATACCGTCGCCTCTGAGCAACGCAATATTGTATTTCAAGATTGTTTCCTCCTTACTTTATGATGCCATCGGCTATCGACTGAATAAGTCCGCCGTTTTCTATTATCTTCTGAACAAACTCAGGAAACGGAGCTGTTTTATACTGCTTTCCTGAAGTCCTGTTATATATTATTCCATTGTCCATATCTGCCTCAACTATATCACCTTCGGAGATTTCTTCAGCAGCCTCAGGACATTCGACTATTCCGAGTCCTATGTTTATAGAGTTTCTGTAAAAAATCCTTGCAAAGCTTTTTGCAATAACTATTGAGATACCGCTCTCTTTTATTGCTATAGGTGCATGTTCTCTCGATGAACCGCAGCCGAAGTTCTGACCTGCAACCATAATATCTCCTGCTTTTACACGCGTTACAAATGTTGTATCAAGATCCTCCATACAGTGCGCCGCAAGCTCTTTTTTATCTATAGTGTTAAGGTATCTTGCAGGTATGATAACATCTGTATCAACGTTATCTCCGTACTTGATAACTGTACCTTCGTATTTCATAGTATAATCCTCCCATTTGACGTTTATTATAACATTATCTCTGCAGGATCAGCAAGCTTTCCGGCAACCGCACTCGCTGCAGCTACAGCAGGACTTGCAAGGTAAACTTCTGATTCAGGATGTCCCATTCTTCCGACAAAGTTTCTGTTTGTAGTAGCGACAGCACGTTCTCCTGCAGCAAGAATACCCATATGTCCGCCAAGACATGGACCGCATGTCGGAGTAGATACAACAGCACCGCTCTCAATAAATATTTTAAGATATCCCTTTTCCATAGCTTCAAGATAGATCTTCTGCGTAGCAGGAATAATTATTGTTCTGACGTTTCGAGCTACCTTTCTTCCCTTGAGGATTTCTGCGGCCGCCGCAAGATCTTCAAGTCTGCCATTTGTACATGAGCCTATAACAACCTGATCTATTTTTATATCACCGATCTTGTCAAACGTCCTTGCGTTTTCGGGAAGATGCGGAAAAGCTACTGTGGACTTTACTTCGTCAAGGTTTATTTCTATAACTCTCTCGTACTCGGCATCATCATCTGCCGTGTATATAACCGGAGTTCTGGAACTGTGTTCTTTTATGTAGTCAAGGGTTATATCATCTACTTCAAAAATACCGTTTTTAGCACCTGCTTCTATCGCCATGTTTGCTATACAGAGCCTGTCATCCATAGACAAGCTTGCAAGACCATCACCGGAAAATTCCATAGATCTGTAAAGTGCGCCGTCAACGCCTATCATTCCGATAATGTGAAGTATGAGATCCTTGCCTGAAACATATTTTCTGAGCTTTCCTCTGAGTACAAACTTTATTGCAGAAGGAACCTTGAACCATGCTTTTCCTATTGCCATACCACATGCCATATCAGTAGAACCGACACCTGTTGAAAAGGCACCAAGAGCACCATAAGTACATGTGTGTGAATCAGCTCCTATAACTGCATCTCCGGCAACTACAAGCCCTTTTTCAGGCAGAAGTGCATGCTCTATTCCCATCTCTCCTACATCATAAAAGTTTGTAACGGATTTTTCTTCACAAAAATCCCGACACATCTTACACTGCTCTGCCGCCTTTATATCCTTGTTAGGCGCAAAATGATCCATTACCATTGTAACCTTATCATTGTCAAAGACATTTTTCTTACCAAGTCTGTCAAACTCCCTGATAGCTACAGGTGAAGTTATATCATTACCAAGCACCATATCAAGATTTACCATGATCAGCTGTCCGCTCTGAACACTTTCAAGTCCTGCATGCGCCGCCAGAATTTTCTGAGTCATTGTCATTCCCATTATATATACCCGCTTTCTTTTTATATTGCCCTGCACATCAGCTTACTATATCAGCTCAGTGCATATCGGCTAATAGCAAACGACAAATTCATCTGTCGTTTACTGCAAAAAATCAGTCTAAAAACCATATCAGGATTTTATCATTTTATTTATTGAGCTTATAAGCGCCCTTGCTGATGAGTTGATAATATCAGTATCAATTCCGGTTCCCCAGAACACCTCATCCTTGCTGTTCTTTATTGCTACATAAGATACCGCCTTTGATGCAGAACCGTTTTCAAGAGCATGCTCTGTATATGTTTCTATAGTATACGAAATATCAAGATATGTCTTCAGTGCATTGCTCACAGAGTCAAGTCGTCCGTTTCCTTTACCTTCAATAACATTTGTCTGTCTGTTAAAATCAAGTGTAACTGTTGCTTCTATGCCGTCGTTCTGAACATAATGAGTTTTGATAATATTTAACGGTGACTCGATATTTACATAGTTATTCATGAAAATATCATAAACCTCATCCGGCATAAGCTCCTTGTGAGCATGGTCTGAAACATTTTTTACATGATATCCGAAAACCTCTCTCATTTTCGGAGGAAGATTAAAGCCGAACTTCGTCTCAAGAAGATATCCTATGCCGCCTTTTCCTGACTGACTGTTTATTCTTATAACATCCGATTCATATTCTCTTCCCACATCCTTAGGATCTATAGGCAGATATGGTACGGTCCATTGATCACTGTTATTTTCTTCACGCCACTTCATACCCTTTGCTATAGCGTCCTGATGTGAACCGCTGAACGCTGCAAAAACAAGCTGACCGCTATAGGGCTGTCTTTCATTTACCTTCATTCTTGTAACACGTTCATACACTTCAGTTATCTCGGGAATATTTGAAAAATCAAGCTTTGGATCAACACCCTGTGAATACATATTCATACCAAGCGTTATTATGTCAACATTTCCTGTTCGTTCACCGTTTCCGAAAAGCGTTCCCTCTATTCTGTCCGCTCCGGCAAGGAGTCCCATTTCACTGTCCGCAACTGCACAGCCTCTGTCGTTATGCGGATGAAGGGATACTATTACGTTTTCCCTGTATTTCAGATTATCGCACATATACTCAACCTGATTTGCATAAACATGCGGCATTGAGTGTGAAACTGTTACAGGCAGGTTTATTATAGCCTTATCGTTTTCTGTCGGCTTCCAGATATCAAGAACTGCGTTGCATATTTCGAGAGCAAACTCCGGCTCTGTCCCTGTAAAGCTCTCCGGTGAATATTCGAAACGGAAGTTTCCCTCTGTTTTTTCACGATACTGTCTGCAAAGCTCAGCGCCGAAAACAGCCATATCGATTATTTCCTGTTTGCTTTTTCTGAATACCTGCTCTCTCTGAGCACGTGATGTTGAGTTATAAAGATGAATTATAGCATTTTTTGAACCCCTGAGAGCCTCAAACGTTTTTTCTATAATATGTTCCCTCGACTGAGTGAGAACCTGAATTGTAACATCGTCCGGGATCATATCGTTCTCGATAAGAGTCCTGCAGAACTCGTACTCGGTTTCGGAAGCTGCAGGAAAGCCTATTTCGATCTCCTTAAAACCTACCTTAAGAAGAAACTTAAAGAACTCAAGCTTTTCTTCAAGGCTCATAGGTATTATAAGAGCCTGATTTCCGTCTCTGAGATCCACACTGCACCACTGAGGTGCCTTATCTATATATGACTTCCGGGTCCATTTCATTTCTGTTTTCGGAGCCTCAAAAAACTGTTTGGTGTACTTTTCTACATTTTTCATATCAAAAAGTTCCTTTCATAAAAAATATTTTTTTGTTTCCGGATAATGATGAATCTTTTATGAAAAAAGGTATAAAAAAAGTCTCTTTTATGTCTATTAAAAGACATAAAAGAGACGAAGTTTTTTAATCTCCGTGGTACCACTCTTTATTGGTAAAAAAACAAATACCCTCTCATTCGCATCATCAATAATACGTTTCTCTGTAACGGGAGAACCCGTTCAAGCTTACTCATATATCCTTTTCAGCCGACTGCTCAGGGAGGAGCTATGACCAATTCCGCCTGAATGCTTCACACCATACAGCATTCTCTCTGAAAAGGCTAAAACAGGCTTTATTTCCCATCAACGCATTTTTTATATTTGAGTATATTATAACTTCTTTTTTTTTATTTGTCAAGAAAATTTTTTTTAACTACTGGATAATAACATCCTTTTCACCCTTGGAAATAACAATCAGGCCCTGTTCCTCAAGCTTTCTGATAACAGTGATGATTCTCTGCTGAGCCTCTTCAACGTCATGCATACGGATATTATGCAGATACTGCATATCTGTTTTGATTGTTTCCTGCTGACGCTGAGACATATTGCTGAATATAGCGTTTGTAATCTCGGCACTTGCTGTTTTGAGTGCAATAGTAAGGTCCTTCGTATCGCATTCGCGTATGAAAGCCTGTATTTCCATATTGTCAAGTCTGGTGATATCTTCAAATACAAACATTCTCTTTCTGATTTCTTCAACAAGCTCAGGAGATGTTCCGCCGATTTCATTAAAGATATATTTTTCGGTTTTCATATCGACGTTGTTCATTACCTCGGCAAGATACTTGACGCCTCCTACCTCAACCATATCAACAGAAGCCATAGAGCCAAGCTTCTTAAGCATAATGTTTTCGACAATTTTTATTGTTTCAGGTGATGTACGGTCGAGATTAGCTATACGCTGAAAAACACTAACCTGAAGACTCGGTGGCAACTCAGCAAGTATCTTTGAAGCAACATCCGGTGAAGTATATGATAAAACCAGTGCTATCGTCTGCGGATGCTCGCTTTGTATCATCATAAGTATTGTTTTATAATCTACCCTCTTCAAGAATTCAAAGGCAACCTGTCTGCCTGTCTTCTTGATACGGTCCATAAGCTCCGATGCTCTCTCCTTGCCGAATGCCTTGAGAAGAACATCTTTTGCATATGTTTCACCGCCCTCTGCGATAACCTTCTGAGTAATACACTGCTCATAAAACTCGTTCATTATCTCCTGAGTCTGCTGAGGAGACAGTGAATCCATTTTTGTGATTTGAACAGATAATTCTTCTATTTCATCATCTCTTAAATATTTAAAAATCTCCGATGATACATCGGAACCAAGAGCAATAATTATAGATGCCGCCTTAGTTATAGAATCTATTTTGTCTGAGGACTTCAAGACATGCTCACTCCCCTTTATTTTTTTTACATACATTATATTTTAACACTTACTCAGATAAATTTCAAGTAGTGTTTTTATAAATATTTTAAATTTTTATCCCGTTTACAAACATCAGAAATATTTACCCTATGAACACAGCCTATCTGCCTGTTTTATCGGTAAATTCTGAATAAAAAAGAGATAATTATAAAATGTGTAAAATTTCTCCCACGTATCATAAAATACCATCTGCAATATCAGTTCTCAAGTAAAAATGCATTATCAGGAGCGATACGTGTACCGCGGAGATTAAGTATCCAGTCTGAAATATTTTTTATACTTGTCTGGAATTTTTCTCCGTTTGTTATTTCCTTTGAAAACAACGTATCATGTACTGCAGTACAATATATGTTTTCTTCATCTATCCTATCAGCCTCGGCCCAGATATACTCAAAGTTCACATTTCCTTCGGAATCCCCTGAGCTTACAGTTTTGATTTTTACAAGTGCCTTTGATTCGGGCAATGTAAGTCCCTTAGCAAGAGCAGGGAGTGTTTCTTTTGCAAGAGCCTCTATACGAAGACTTTCTTCAGCTGAGTATTCTATAACTGCCTTATCCATACAAAACGGAGCAAGTTCATTTGCTCTGACAGGCTTTTTACTTTTTCCGTCATCAGGCCATATAAACAGAACACCGTTAAACATACTCTGTGACTTTGGTCTTTTCTTTCCTACTCCGAGACAATCCTGCGGATATGCGGACATTTCACCTTTCCAGAAACGCCAGGTTACAGACAGCTTCTTGTCATCTCCGAGTTTTGCTATCTCAAACGGTTCCATTTCTGATGGAAATACACGTTCAGATATTGCTTTGCTTGAAGCGATACTCATTGCCGACGCATAAAAATCAATATTACTGTTATCTGCGTTTATAACTTCAAGCTCCATAAAACCACATCTGTTGAGCCCCTGTGTAAAAATCCAGCTTTTGTCGTTTTTATCCGGAGCAACGTTTACAGAAAATATATAAGACGGTCCCGGAGCAACTGAAGACGCTGCTGTTTTTTTCAACCATACAGGAGAAAAGATTCTTCTTACGTTAAAATCAACCACAGCTGCTGCCTCAGGAAGAATACAATCAAGGAACTTGAGCTGAAAATGATGTGAGGCAAGAATATCATCGTTAAACGTCATAGAAGTTGTTATACCTATCTGCGCCTGTTTAATTTTCTTTACTGAGCTGTCCGGCATAGGATGGCAGAGCATAAAATCAGGTTCAATAGCGCTTACAGGCTCTATCTTGACATCAACTATGAACTCCATATCCTTATAAACTACAGTAAGCATAGGACAGATATTCTTGTCATCAAACGAAACATCCTTAAGCTCAAACTCAGATGATCCGGCTATTCTGTCATATATCATCTGCGGAGTATTGATATCCATATCATTCATCGGGATCCCCATAATATATGATGTTGTCTTTTTGATTATTCCGCTCTTCATATTTTTCGTAATTCCCTTCTTTCCTTTATTATAAAACCTGTATCATCTCGAGAACTACATCAGCAACTCTTTTTGCAGCTATTTTTTCAAATTCATCAAAGGACATAGCACCCTCATCATCGGCGTTATCCGATATACATCTGACACTTACAAAAGGAGTACTGTTAAGATATGAACAATGTCCCACAGCAGCACTTTCCATATCAACTGCATAAGGATCAAGTCTCTGCTTGATATCGTTTTTAACAGCGTTGTCAGAAATAAACGCCTCACCTGAAACTATTCTTCCAACAAAACTCTTGACTCCCTGTTTTTCACATACAGAAACAGCTGTTTCTATAAGCTTCGGATCAGCTTTGAAAATACCGCAGTAAGGAGGATAGTCCTTAAGAAAATGAAGGTCAAGATCATGAGGAAGTACTTCGTCTGAAACTACCATATCGCAAACCTTTACCTCGTTATTCATTCCGCCGGCAATTCCTGCGTTGATAACCGCATCTACATCAAAGTTATCTATAAGCACCTGTGTGCATACAGCAGCATTTACTTTTGCAATACCGCTGCATACGTTGATCACAGTTTTTCCATGAATGTTGTTTATATAAAAATCAAATCCTGAAACTCGTTTGATTTCACCGTTTCCGAGAGCTTTTCTGATATCAGAAAGTTCAGAAGGCATAGCGCCTATGATTCCTATTATATTCATTTTTTTATCCTTTCCTCTATAAAAAATATTTTGAAAGAAGCTCATTTTTCACATTCCAGAGCTTTTCAGACAGATCGACATAATATTCCTGCGGACTTTCAAAACGCTTTACTTCATCCCATATCAGTGATATCTGTTTGCTGCAGTAATCGCGTATTTCAGATACTGAAGGAGAGTTATAAACACATTTTCCATCTGCAAAAACAGGTACCTGAAGCTTCTTGGCTGTAAAGTTTTTCAGAAGCTTTCTTTTGTATGTGTAATCCGGATGAAATATCATATAGGGTTCCGTATCATCTATTATTTCTCCGGCAAGTGTAACCACATCTGCGATTGCCATTCCTGTTTCTTTATCAAAAAGTCTCCACAGCTCCTTGTATGACGGAGTTGTTATTTTTGCACTGTTTTCTGACAGCTTTATCTTCGGGATTATTTTTCCGTCTCTTTCAACGGCACAGAGCTTATATACTCCTCCGAAAACCGGTTCAGATCTGGAGGTTACAAGACGTTCACCTACTCCAAAATTATCGATTGCAGCGCCCTGTGTCAGCAGATCCTTTATGATATATTCATCAAGAGAATTTGACGCTGTTATCTTACAGTCTGAAAATCCGGCAGCATCAAGCATTTTTCTTGCTTCCTTACTCAGATATGCTATATCACCGCTGTCTATTCGTATACCGCATGGCTCATGACCGGATTCTCTGAGTTCTTTAAAAACAGTAATTGCGTTTGGTACTCCGGACTTAAGAACGTTATAGGTGTCAACAAGAAGAGTACAGTTATCCGGATAACACTCAGCATAGGTCCTGAATGCTTCAAGCTCACTGTCAAAAAGCTGCACCCAGCTGTGTGCCATAGTACCAAGAGCCGGTATTCCAAAAAGCTTATCGGAAATAGTACATGCAGTTCCGGAACAGCCTCCGATATATGCTGCCCTTGCACCATAAACAGCACCATCATATCCCTGAGCACGCCTGGAACCGAACTCCATAACTGCTCTGCCCTCTGACGCTCTTACTATCCTGTTAGCCTTTGTAGCGATCAGGCTCTGATGATTTGCTGTCAGAAGTATCATGGTTTCAATAAACTGTGCCTGAATCACAGGACCTTTTACTGTTATGAGAGGTTCGTTCGGAAATACCGGTGTTCCCTCAGGAACAGAGTATATATCGCATGTAAACTTAAAGTTTTTAAGATAATCAAGGAACTTTTCATCAAAAAGATTCTTGAATCTGAGATACTCAATGTCTTCTTCATCGAACCTCAGGTCTTTGATATATTCGATTATCTGTTCAAGTCCTGCGAACACTGCAAACCCGCCGTTATCCGGAATTTTTCTGAAAAACATATCAAAGTAAACTATCTGTTCAGAACGATCGGATAAAAAGTATCCATTGGCCATCGTCAGTTCATAAAAATCAGTCAGCAAAGTAAGATTTCTTTTCATATCAGTACTCCTTTTTTGCATATGATATTGTTTTTTTATTATTATATCCGGATAGTCAGTTATATAAAAACTAAGGCAGGAAATTTTTGATTAAACTTCCTGCGCTGCTGTGTAAAAAAAATTAAAGCTTAATAATTTCACCCATAAGCTTTCCGCCGGCAGATACTGCATTTGATTCATCAGTATCTATATGCATAGCTCTTGCAAAATTATCAGATACTCTTACTACTACATCGCCAAGTATTGCTTTTCTGCCATCTGTTTCGAGCTTAACCCAGACAATATCCTTATCCTTAACCTCAAGTTCTTCTGCATCTGCAGGTGTAAGATGAATATGACGCTTTGCAACAATAACGCCTTCGTTTATCTCAACTTCACCACATGGTCCGACGATCTTACATGCACCTGAGCCAGATATATCACCTGATTCTCTTACAGGAGCAGCTATACCGATTGAACGTGCATCTGTAGCTGAGAGCTCAACCTGAGTTGAAGGACGAACAGGACCGAGTATCGATACATTAGCAAGCTCCTTCTTAGGACCTACTACTGTAACTCTTTCTTCACAAGCATACTGTCCCGGCTGTGAAAGATCCTTCTTATGTGTAAGAGTTGCGCCCTTGCCAAAGAGTATTTCGAGATGTTCTGCTGTTACATGTACGTGTCTTGCTGAAGTTTCAACAATAAAATTCTTAGCCATTTTTATAAAAACTCCTTAAAAATAAAAATCATTTATCTATATAATTGTACTACTTTTTACTTAAATCGTCAAGTTTTAAAAAAACTTTTTTCAAAAATCCGTTAAAAAAGTTTCTATTGTTTTTTGTATGTTTTTGGAATTTTAGTATGAAGCAACGAAAAAAAGCTCCTGTCAAAACTGACAGGAGCTTTTTCGATGTGCCGGCATTTATTTATCTTCCCGGGTCGTCGCCAACCAAGTATTTTCAACGTTAAAGAGCTTAACTTCTGTGTTCGGAATGGGAACAGGTGGTACCTCTTTGCTATCAACACCGACTATCTT
>SVNR01000062.1 GCA_015066815.1 Ruminococcus sp. | reverse complement strand
TGGAGTTTTCTCCTGTTTACAGGTTACCTTAAACAAATAAGCACAGAGTTTACCGGCAGAGGAACTATATCCGAGATGGTTATACCGAATGTAGAAGTTATGACGGTGTATGAGAATACTATCATGAGATGGTTTGAAGATATAGTTCAGAAAGAAGTAACTCAGGAACTTTTGAAATGTTTTTTATCTGAAAAAACGGAAGAAGCACAGAATGAAATAAATCGTTGGCTAAGAAAAAGCATAAGTTTTCATGATGCACACGAAAATTTTTATCATGGATTTTTAGCAGGACTTCTTATAGGAAATGATGAATATGATATAAAATCAAATCGTGAAAACGGAGATGGAAGAACTGATATAACGATATGTGAATTTCAGAATAGAAAAATAGCAGTGGTTATAGAAATTAAAACGGCAAAAAGTTTTCGTGAATTAGAAGAAAAGTGCGATGAAGCAATACATCAGATAGAGAAAAACAGATATGCAGAACAGTTGACAGATGATTGTTATGAGAAAGTCTTAAAATATGGGGTTTCATTTTATGGTAAAGCCTGCAAGGTAAAAGCCGGTGAAATGCTCTTACTAAATTAGGCAAAAGGGTGCATAACTTAAAAATGAGGGGAAGTGATATTTCATGGATACAATAATTTTTATTGATACCGAAGTAAGCCAGACAGATAACAAAGCATACGATTTTGGTGCTATAAACGAAAAAGGCGAAAAACTGCATACAGGTTCTATTCATGAATTTCACTCCTTCATTCAGAATGCAGAATATCTGTGCGGTCACAACATAATAAACCATGATGCAAAATACATAGAAGCTCCTGAGAAAATCAGATATATTGATACGCTGTACATTTCACCGCTCCTGTTTCCGAACAAGCCCTATCACGCCTTGCTCAAAGATGATAAGCTACAGAGCGACGAACTGAATAATCCACTTAATGATGCAAAGAAAGCAATGGAGCTGTTTTATGATGAAATCAATGCGTTTAATGCACTTGATGAAAGATTAAAGCTTATTTACTATATGCTTTTAAAAAACAGTCCATATTTTTCTGACTTCTTTGGATATATGGATTATCATTCAGATGATGACCCTGAAACAGCTATCATGATCAGATTTTCCGATGAAATATGTAAAAATGCACCTTTGACCAATATCATCAAAAGCACTCCGGTCGAACTTGCATACTGTCTTGCACAGATATCAGCAACAGAAGAATACTCGCTGATACCGAGATGGGTTCAGATAAATTTTCCTAATGTTGACATGATTATGCGTGTGCTCAGAAATACTTCCTGTCATGAATGTCAGTATTGCAGGACAAGACTTAATCCAACCGTTTATCTTAGCAAATACTTCGGTTATCCCGGATTTCGCAAATATAACGGTGAACCATTGCAGGAAAATGCGGTTAATGCGGCAGTCAATCATAGATCGCTCCTTGCTATTTTTCCGACAGGTGGTGGAAAATCACTGACTTTTCAGATCCCTGCACTTATGGCAGGGGAAACACAGCGTGCTTTGACGGTCGTTATTTCTCCGTTACAGTCACTTATGAAAGACCAGGTGGACAACCTTGAAAAGCGTGGTATTGCCGAAGCGGTAACTATAAACGGACTGTTAAGTCCTGTTGAAAGAGCGGAAGTGTATGAACGTGTTGAATCGGGTATTGCATCTATACTTTACATATCACCTGAATCTCTGCGTTCTGCAACAATAGAGAGACTGTTTCTTTCAAGACATATAGACAGATTTGTCATAGATGAGGCGCACTGTTTCTCAGCGTGGGGGCAGGATTTTCGTGTTGACTATCTGTATATAGGGGATTTTATCCGTGAACTACAGGAGAAAAAGGGTAACGGCTGCAAAATACCTGTATCCTGTTTTACGGCAACAGCCAAGCAGAAGGTAATCAGTGACATCAAGGAATATTTTAAGAGCAAGCTGGATATTGAGCTTGAACTTTATGCTACAAATGCATCACGAACAAATCTGCGTTATGAAGTGCTGTATCGGGAAACAGATGAGGAAAAATATGAATCTTTGCGTTCTCTCATAGAGCAGAAAAACTGTCCTACGATTGTTTATGTTTCAAGAACCAGGAGAACTCGACAGCTTGCAGAAAAGCTGTCAAACGACGGTTTTACTGCAAGAGCATTTAACGGAAAAATGGACAGCAGTGAAAAACAGGAGAATCAGGAAGCGTTTATCAATGATGAAGTACAGGTTATTGTTGCGACCTCTGCTTTTGGAATGGGCGTTGACAAATCCAATGTAAAGCTTGTTATACACTATGATATATCGGATTCTCTTGAAAACTATGTTCAGGAGGCAGGACGTGCCGGAAGAGATCAGTCGTTACAGGCTGAATGTTATGTTCTGTTCAATGACAGTGACCTTGACAAGCATTTTATGCTTTTAAACCAGACAAAACTAAGTATCAGTGAGATACAGCAGGTCTGGAAGGCAGTAAAGGACCTTACCCGCACACGTCCTGAGGTATGTTGTTCACCACTTGAAGTTGCACGTCAGGCAGGATGGGATGAAAGTGTAGCTGATATTGAAACAAGAGTGAAAACAGCTATTCAGGCACTTGAAAATGCCGGCTATATCAAGCGTGGCAAGAATGTTCCGAGGATATTCGCAACAAGTATAATCGTAAAGAGCATGATGGAAGCCGCTGAAAGAATAGACAGATCTTTCAGGTTTGAGAATGACGAGGAGAGAACAACTGCAAAGCGTATTATTTCCTCGCTTATTTCCAGCAAGAGTATTTCAAAAGCAGGAAACGATGACGCTGAGTCAAGGGTTGATTATATTGCCGACAGGCTTGGTATGGAAAAATATAATATCATTCATTCTATACAGAAAATGCGTGAAGAAGGTCTGCTCGCTGACACCAAGGATCTTACTGCTTATATACAGAAAACTGATACCGTAAATAAGTCAATGCTCGTTCTGCGGCGTTTTCAGGCTCTTGAAACATTCTTGCTCGGATATATAGATGCTGATGAGCTTTCTATGAATTATAAGGAGTTAAACGAAGCAGCACTTGCTGACGGAGTAAAGACAAGCTCTGTCAATTCTATAAAAACCTTGTTCTACTACTGGACTATCCGAAGTTATATTGAGAAGGAACAGGATCAGGCAACAAACCGGGTTGTAATAGCTCCGAGGATGAGCCTCGAACGCATGAGAAATATCCGTCAGAAAAGCTATGGTATAGCTGAATTTATCATAAACTATCTGTTTGATATCAGTGGTGAGATCAACAGTCAGAAGGAAGAAACACTCGTTGGTTTTTCTGTAATGGAATTGATAAATGGTTATAAAGCTACATCAATTATTGATGTAAATGAAAATGATATCGAAGAAGCGCTACTATTTCTTTCAAAGATAGGTGCTTTAAAGCTTGAAGGCGGATTTCTTGTTCTTTACAGCGGAATGCGTATAAAAAGAATGGAGCTTGATAACAGGATCAAGTATAAGCAGGAAGACTACAAACAGCTTAACGAATTTTATCAGCAGAAAATACAGCAGATTCATATTGTCGGCGAATACGCCAATATGATGGTACGTGATTATAACGAAGCTCTGCAGTTTGTAAACGACTATTTTCAGATGGACTATAAAAAGTTTCTGTCACAGTATTTTTCCGGTGATAGAGCATCAGAGATAGAACGAAATATAACTCCTGAAAAGTACAGACAGCTTTTTGATACACTATCTCCAAGGCAGCTTGAAATTATAAATGATGATAATTCAAAATATATTGTAGTATCAGCCGGACCCGGAAGCGGTAAAACAAGGGTTCTTGTACATAAGCTTGCTTCACTGCTGCTCCTTGAGGACGTAAAGCACGAACAGCTTCTGATGTTGACATTTTCACGAGCTGCGGCTACTGAATTTAAGCAGAGACTACGTGAACTTATCGGGAATGCAGCAAACTTCGTTGAGATAAAAACATTTCACTCGTATTGCTTTGATCTTGTCGGCAAAATAGGCAGTCTGAATGATTCATCGAATGTTGTAAGGGAAGCGGTTGATCTCCTTAAGAGCGGAGATGTCGATATGGGACGTATTACAAAGTCAGTCCTCGTTATAGATGAAGCACAGGATATGGATGAAAACGAATATGCGCTGGTAGAAATTCTGATGGAGAAAAATGATGATATGCGGGTGATCACTGTCGGAGATGATGACCAGAACATTTTTAAATTCCGCGGATCAGATTCAAAATATATGAGAAAAATGATTACAGAACATAGCGCAAAGCAATATTCGCTTATAGATAACTACAGGAGTTGTATGAGTGTTATCAGATTCGCAAACCGGTTTGTAACAGAAATTCCTGACAGAATGAAAAACGAAGAAATTCACGCTGTAACCGACAGTATGGGGGAAGTAAAACTAATAAAGCATAACGGTAATAATATTGAAACGGCTATAGTTGAAGATATCTGTTCTGATTTTCCGAAAGGAACGACGTGTATTCTTACAAATACCAATAAAGAAGCGTTGTTGATACTCGGTCTTTTAAAGCATAAGAATATTCCTGCAAAACTGATAGAATCACTTAAAGGATTTGATATGTATCAGATAGCTGAACTCAGAATGTTTCTGAAAAAACTTGATTCTTATAATTCATCACCTATAATCAGTGACGATCAATGGAACAATACTGTCAGTGAAATAAAGAAACGTTATGAAAACAGCTCATGTCTGCCTTTGATAATCAATATTTTGAATACTTTTGCAGAGTCAAACGAGAAAAAATACCGGACGGACCTTGATATGTTCCTTCATGAGTCTGAACTGGAGGATTTTTATACTGATGAACATGGCGTTATAACAGTATCTACGATGCATAAATCAAAGGGCAGAGAGTTTGATAACGTGTATATGCTTTGTAATAATGTCAAGACGGAAAGTGATGAAGAAAAGAGAAAACTATACGTAGCCATGACCAGAGCGAAAAAAAGGCTTCATATCCATTATTTTGGAGATAGATTTGATAAATTTGCAGAGTACGCTTCTTCATATGAGATAGATCATCTTTCATATCTGAAGCCCTCTGAAATTATTTTACAGCTTTCACACTCAGATGTTTATCTTGATTTTTTCAAGGAGATAAAAAATATTATCATTCAACTCAAAAGCGGAATGCATTTATGTATAAGAAATAATAGGGGATACATAAAATCAAATAATAAACTTATCCCTGTTCTTCAGTTTTCTTCAAAATGCAATGACAGAGTAAAAAGTCTTATAGCCTCAGGTTATGAACCATATGATGCTGTTATCAGATTTATCTGTGCATGGAAAGGGAAAGAAGACGAAAACGAAACTGCGGTGATCCTTGCTGATATTTATTTCCGCAGAGTGAAATAAGATATAATCATTATCAGATGCAGTATATTATAGGAGTAACATATGGATAATAAAAATAAGCTCCGGAAAATAATTGATGTAACAGAAATAAAAAATTCAAGAGAATTACATAGATTACTAATAGAAGAATGAATCAGTCATTCAGCTCCTCCTCTTCTTGCTCTTTACCATATACAAGATCAGATCTGAATGCCTCTAATAATAACTGTTCGTATTTTCCGTCTGATATTTTTTCATTTTCCAACAATCTCTGAGCTTGCTTGATATAATATCCAAATGTTTTATAAGCTTTTTCTTCAAGCGATGGTTTATATAATGCAGTATCAAATCCCAAAGAAGCAGCAGCATAAACAACTTTACGATTTTTATAATTTTCTAATTGCTCAGATGAAATAAGTCCTTCTCCCAGCAAACGATAAAGCATGGCTTGATGACTTACTTTATAATATTGTTCTAATTCTATGATCTTATTAAATGATATTTCTTCTTCAATTTTGTAGATTACTTCATTTCCGAGAGGCATTAAAAAATATGAAGCAAACTGATCTGCACTTTTCTCAATATCATTACCTTTTCCTATATCCATCTTACAGATAGTAGTCTTCTGTTCTTCATCAAAATAATAATGATATAACTCGTGCGCTATTGAAAAATTTTGACGTCCGATTGACATTGATGAGTTTATCGCTATTATTGCCTCTTTGCCGATTCGTACACACATTCCACTGATGTTTTTTCCCATTGGATAAAGTACCAGAGAGAAGTGCGGAATATTTTGAACAATATTAAAAGTATCAATAGGTGAGCTGTCGCTTTCACCGAGTTTTTTTCTTATAGCAATAGCTTGTTGAAATATTTTCAGTTTGTCTATCATTATCATTCTCCCAACAATCCTGCCATGTAATTTGCATTAATTGCAATTTGATTAATGAGTGCAATAGTATTCAGATCATCTGATGTCAGGTCACTTGCTCTGAATGCGCAAGCAGTTGATGTAATAGCATCATTGCTTTCAGATAGCAAAGTTGAAACGTGTATTCCAAATAAAGATGCAAGGCGATTTATCATATCTGAGGTAAATGTACGTTCTCCTTTTTCAGCTTTTGAAACGAAACTTTGATCAACATTTAAAAAATCAGCAATATTTTTTTGCGTATAGCCATTTTTTTCTCTAAGTTCTTTTATTTTAATGTTAATATCCATATTAATCACTCCCTGATAATAGTATATACGGTTTCTGTCATATTGTCAATAGAATTTAAAGATAAAAATATGACAACGGCTTGCTAAAATATAAAATCCGACACAAAAGCAGTTATTCAAAAAATGATGAATAACTGCTTGACTTTTTTATAAAAACGAGTACAATAAAATTAAACTTAAATTTACAACAAAAAAATGATTTTTATAATACGAAAATTTTGTATATGATATCAGATTTACTGTAAAACGGAAAAGATATAACCCTTGTCAAGAAAAAACGTGATTCATTTAACAGATGGCTTTATAGCTTATAAATGAAATTTTAATGTCAGAGTAAATGCAATAAGATCTGATTTTCAAAGCTGCATTTGTTCTGATTTTTTATTGTAAGAAATCCGTCTGATTTATTTCTTCCATCATTGCAGATGAATCCTTTGCCTGTTTGTCAGCTTCTGGAGTTTCAGGGATGATGTCTATTTCCGGCATCTCTCCGGTATTATCTTCGGGCTTGTGCAGAGGAATACTTGCGTTGCCGTTATCTTTCTGAAACTGTTTCTGTTGTCTGAGCCTTTCTGCTTCTTTTACAAGAGCTTTCATTGCCAGACTGTTTTCAGATTCTTTTTCAGGTGATATGAGCTGAGCAAATTTTCCGAAAGTTCCTGCCAGCGAATTCATATCAGATGTGGCGAATCTGTTTTTATCAAAACCTGAGGTTTTTCTTCTTGCATTGTTAAGCATAGAATCTACCATATCAAGTGCCTGGCTGCTGTTTTGTGCGGATTTTTGTTGGGATCCGGAATTTTCTATTATACCTGCCATTAATGCGTTTGTATCTTTAAAATCAACATTCTGGTCTCTGAGTTTTTTCATCAGTTCTGCATTTGTTACAGCACTTCTTGTGTCAGCCTGGATTTTATGATTTTTTGAATATTCGATCTCTTCTGTTGCTCTTTGCAGTGCAATGTCAGGATGAAAATAAGGATAGCCGTTTTTCTCTTTCAATTCGTCATGCATCTCGCAGTACTTCACGGCTTTTATGCTGAACCAGACCGGAAGAAGGGAAAGCCCTGTTGATATCAGCATGTTGATTACTGTAAAAGCTTTTATTGAATTGAAAAACAGTCCGGTTAAGCTTTTGTTGCTTTCACTGTCTGCAATCTCTTCGGTTGGCACTGTTGTCAGGATTCCGGCCAGACCGTCCGGAAGAAGTGATACAGAAGGCGAATCAGCAGTAAACGCTGATATACAGTATGAAGCTGATGTTATTATTACAATAATCGCTATCAGCAGGTGTGCAAGAGCACCCGCTTTGCAGACCTTTACACTCTTTTTTCTGAGAAGCACCAGATAAACTGCACCAAGAACAGGTGCCATAAAGTGAATTACTGACGCAAACATCAGATAAACCATTGAGATGACTTCTACGATTACAGTTCTTTCGAACCAGACTTTGATCTGATGCATTCTGGTTCTGTTCTCTTCCATTTCGGAATAATCTTCTTTTGTATTTATGTCATTATATATTCCGTTTGCCATTATGAACAACTCATTTCACTATAATATTTTTATTGCCTTGCGCATCCGCTAACTACAAAAGCTTGATGCAGGTACTTGTTTCCTTGATCAGGATTTGTTATCGTAATTATACTAAATTTCTTTTTACAAGTCAATATCTGTCATCGGTATATATAATAAACGACAACTTTGTTTTACTATAATTTGTCGGTCGTCTATGCTCTTAATACCATCATAGATTCTTGAATAATTCTTTGAAAAGGTGTATAATATATCAATCAAGTTATAAACGTATAAAAATACCTGAAAAAAATTTTTTTAGAAATGGAGAATAGAAATATGACTGAATGGGAAAAGGCGCAGGCAGGATATCTGTATGATGCAAATTATGATAAGGATATTATAAAATCAAGAACTGAGTGTGCGGATCTCTGTTATGAGTTCAATAATTGCAGACCGTCAGACACAGAAAAGCAGAATGCCTTACTGCACAGAATATTAGGCTCTGTAAAGGGTGATATAGTAGTAACGGCTCCGTTTTACTGCGATTATGGTTTTAATATTACAGTGGGAAATAATTTTTATACAAACCATAATGTAACTATTCTTGATGGTGCTAAGGTTACTTTTGGTGATAATGTTTTTATCGCACCGAATTGTGTTTTTTCAACAGCGGGGCATGCGATAGACAGTGAACAGAGAAATGCAGGGTTAGAAATAGCCTTTCCTATAAATATCGGTGATAATGTATGGATAGGAGCTAATGTAACGGTTCTTCCCGGGGTTACAGTAGGAAGCAATACTGTTATAGGTGCAGGAAGTGTAGTAAACAAAGATATTCCTGACGGAGTGGTAGCCGCCGGTAATCCCTGCAGAGTAATAAGAAAAATCACAGCTGCGGACAAGGAAAAATATCCTGTTTTTACGCTTGAAAAATGAATAAAAATAAGCTATACTTATACTATATAAACAATACATTTATGTTTGGCTGTTAGTGGATGTGTAAGGCAATATTAATAAATCGGAGACGACAATATGACAAAGATAGCATAAGCAATAAACTGATGATTTGAAACTTATGGAGGATAGGGTTATGTATGAAAAAAATGTAAAGGATATTATTGAATTTGTTACTGAAAAATGTTCAAAAAAATCATTGGAAATGCATCTTAAAAAAGGAAATCCGAAAATAACAGATTGTAAGCTTGCCGGAATACCATATATTCCTTTAAACGGACAGTATCCTGTGGATAGTGAAACGGGAGAAATGCTGTATTTGCTTGTTCAGATCAATTTTTCGGACATTCCTCATTTGCCGGATTATCCGACAGAGGGGATTCTTCAGATATTTATCGGTGGAAATGATCTGTATGGATGTGATTTTGATAATCCACAGTCTCAGAAATCATGGAGAGCAGTATTTTATGAAAATGTTTCGGAACCGATGGCTGAAGAAGAGATCATCAGACTTATGGATTCATTAAAGCATGTTGACGGGGAAGTGATGCTTCCTTTTGAAAAACCGGGAGAGTCGTATATAATAGAATTTGAAGAGAAAAATATGCCGATTCCTACTGAGGATTACAGGTTTGAAAAAACTCTTTTTGATAATTGCTCGAAGCTTATGCCTGAAGAATGCGCAGGTGCATCCGGATGGCTTGATCTTCCGGATGAAATGACAGATCTTCTTTATGAAAGCTTATCAGGCACCGGCTCAAGAATAGGCGGATATCCGGGATTTACTCAGTTTGATCCAAGAAATTGCTGTGAAGAATTAGAAAACTATGAGTTATTTATTCAGATAGATTCTGATGGTGATGGCCGTGAGTGCTTTATCATGTGGGGAGATTCAGGAATAGCAAATTTCTTTATTGATCCCGAGGATCTGAAAAGGAAAGATTTTTCAAAACTGATCTACAACTGGGATTGTTGCTGATATTGCCGCTATAAAAATTTCTTGAAGAGGATTCAGAAAGAGCGCAGAATGAAATAAACCGTTGGCTGAGAAAAAGCATAAGCTTTCATGATTCGATGGAAAGCTTCTATCATGGCTTTTTAACAGGGGCGCTTATTGGAAATGATAAATATGAAATAAAATCAAACCGTGAAAACGGAGACGGAAGAACCGATATAACGATTTGTGAATTTCAGACACGAAGGCTGGGAGTAGTTATCGAAGTCAAGATAACTGACAGTTTTCGTGAGCCTGACAAAATGTGTGATGAGGCTCTTAAACAGATCGAAGAAAAACGCTACGCAGAGCAGCTGACAGATGACTGCTATGAGAAGGTTGTTAAGTACGGCCTTGCATTTTACGGAAAATCATGTAAGGTGAAAACAGGTAAAACACTTGTTTGCTAGCAGATTGTAGGATAATACGGATAGAATGGATGTGAGTTATGATACACCGGATGAAATTAAAACAATCTCCGTTTCTGAAAATCAAGAACGGCAGTAAGACCATAGAGCTTCGCTTGAATGACGAAAAACGTCAGCAGGTTCAGACAGGTGATTTTATCGAGTTTAGTTTGCTGGATGATCCGAATGAAAAAATCCAGACAAGAGTGACAGCACTTCATCACTTTGCTTCGTTTCAGGAGCTTTATGCTTCGCTGCCTGAATCCAGGATCGGTTATGCGCCTTCTGACACTCCCGATCCAGGTCACATGGACGCTTACTATTCCCGTGAAAAACAGGAGCAGTATGGTGTTCTTGGGATAGAACTTCGTATGACAGAGCTTCAGAAGTTTATCGATGCTCAGGATCATGGTTACGGTTTTGGTGAAACATATCAGACTGCTTTTTCGGAGATTTTACAGGGCGAGAAGGTATCTCACTGGATGTGGTATGTGTTTCCTCAGATTAAGGGACTTGGGTTAAGCGGCACGACTGCATATTTCTCTATCAAGGACATGGAGGAAGCAGCAGATTATTATGCACACCCTGTCCTTGGCAAAAGACTGACAGAGATCACTAAAGCTCTGCTTGATATTGAGACTGATGATCCGATGGCGGTATTCGGATATCCGGATGCATACAAACTGCGTTCCTGCATGACGCTTTTCAGGCATGCTGTACCCGAACAGGAGCTGTTTGGACAAGTGCTTGATAAATTTTGTCAAGGTATTGAGGATGAAAAAACTTTAAAAATACTTTGAATATGAATTATGGTATACTTAATAGTGTTTATAGAAAACCTATAGTGAACGTCAAATTTATTTTGACGTTTTACTATAGGTGTATCTGTGTAGTATCAAATAAAACAGAACGGAGGAATACATAATGCGGTATCCGGTAAGTGTTCAGGATTTTGAAAAAATCATAAATGGAGATTATGTTTACGTAGATAAGACAGATCTGGTGTATGAACTTGCACAGCAAAATGTATGCTTTCTTTCACGGCCAAGAAGATTCGGAAAGTCACTGCTCATCAGCACACTTGATGCTTATTTCTCCGGAAAGAAAGAATTGTTTAAAGGTCTTAAGATAGATACTCTTGAAAAAGACTGGAAAGAGTATCCTGTGTTCAGGATTGACTTTGCAGCTGGGGACTATACAAGTCCTGAAACCTTAAAAAACAAACTGAATAAATATGTTGGCACTTGGGAGAATGAATATGGAAGAAACGAGATGTGTATTGATATAACAGATCGTTTTCAGCATGTACTGGAAGCTGCAGAAGAGAAAACCGGACATAAAGCAGTAGTTCTTATAGATGAATATGATAAGCCGATGCTTGATGTTCTGGGAACAGAGCTTGAGGCTGAAAACCGTAATACGCTAAAGGGGTTTTATGGTACTTTTAAAGCAGCGGATGCGCACCTTCGTTTCGTGCTTCTTACAGGAGTTACAAAATTCAGTCAGGTATCAGTGTTTTCCGGTTTTAATCAGCTGGATGACATAAGCATGGACAGAAGATATGATGCGATATGCGGAATAACAGAAGAAGAGCTTTATCAGTATTTTTCAGAACCTATAGAGAAAATGGCTGACGATATGGATTATACTGTAGATGAAATGAAAAAAGTACTGAAAAAGCAGTATGACGGATATCATTTCAGTGAAAATCTGAAGGCAGATATTTATAATCCTTTTAGTATAATAAATGCATTTCATAAAAACAGAATAGAAGACTACTGGTACAGGAGCGGAACTCCAACATATCTTGTGAAACTGCTTGAGGGTCATAATATAAATATGCAGAAACTTATTGGTCCGTCATATACGTCAGATTACTTTGTTGATTATCGTGCAGATTCCGAAAATCCGTTGGCAATGCTATATCAGAGCGGATATCTGACTATAAAAGGATATGACAAGCATTATTCAGAATATATCCTTGATTTTCCGAATGATGAAGTCAGAAAAGGTTTTGTTACACTCACTGCTAACAGTTATTTTGGACAAACAGAAGACAGACCGGATAACTGGGTGAAAAATCTTGATCGTATGCTTCGACGCTGTGATCTTGATGGGGTACGTAATGCATTTACCTCCTTCCTTGCGTCAATACCATATGAAGCAAATAAGGATGAACGTGCAAAAGATTTTGAGACGCATTTTTCATATACGTTCTATATAATAAACCGTTTGCTTGGATGCTATACCACTTTGATAGAAAAACAGAACAGCAAGGGAAGAGCGGATGTGATTATTGAAACAGAAAATGATGTTTTCATTTTTGAATTTAAGCTTAACGGAAGTGCTGAGGAGGCACTTAAGCAGATAGAAGAACAACAGTATGATGTTCCGTATCTTGAGGATAAACGTACTGTTTATAAGATAGGGGTAAATATTTCAAGTGACAGCAGAACCGTTGATGAGTGGCTTGTGGCTGATTTAACAGATACTTATACTGTTCCAAGATATAGCTAACTTGATTTACAAGTTAAAATCAGAGGAGAATATATTGGGGAAAATCATCAGACTTTAAAATAGAGGTTTAAAAAATATGAAAAGAAGAACAATAGCTGCATGCTTTTGTGTCATGCTCAGCTTTACTGCATGCAGTAAAGAAGTGAGTCCGAAGCTGAATAAAAATTCATCACCTGTTGCGAATGTTACTGTACCACAGTATGATTTTAAGGAATATGATTTTTCAGACAGAATCTCAGAAGTAAGAAATATATATAGTGACAAAGATAATTTTTATGTATCCGGACATTTTGCGGATAATACAATTGAGATCATAAAGAAAGATATAAAAACCGATTCTGTTCTTACAAGTTTAAGCATACAGTCAATGATGGGCCCTGATGGAGATGGTTGCTTTTATGTGAATGATTCATATTATGACGGAGGAATAAGATACAATTCTGATGGGAAGAACGATAACTTGTGCAATGCAGGATTAGATATAATAAAGATTTGTGCTATCGATGAGGAAAATGCTGCTGTTTTGATGAGAGATGCTGAAAGGCAGTATTATATTGCGGTGTTGGATGCAGCGAATAATATTGTGTCAAGGAGTAAACTTGATCTTCCTGAAAGGCATATTGTCAAGGATATTTCTTTTTATGACGGAAAATATTATGCAGCTACTATACAAGTAGAAATTATAGGTGAGCAAAAAACATATCTTTCCAGTATATTTGAACTGAATGACCGGTTTGAAGTTATGTGTGAAATATCGGATTTTGATATAGATAGTGTTGATGGTATAGTAAACGTTGATAGTGAAAACATTGTTGTGTATTGCTATGACGAAGAGGAAGATACTACTTCTATGAGTGTGTCTGACGGCGATATGTCAACATTTTCGGATATAAAGAAGCTTGAAGGAAAGGTTCGTATGTTTCCTTCAGAAAAAAGCGGTCAGGTATATATAACCGGTCAGACGGAGATATTTACATATGATCTTAAGACCGATAAGCTTGAAGCAATAAAAGCTATTGACGATGATGAAAATAAAGCATATTGGGTAATAGCATGTGATGATACAAGCTATGTGTATGTACAGCAGGATATGCAGGATCCGATAAAGAAAATCAAAATCACGGGTGATTTTGATATATCAGATTCTGATGATGTCGAAAACGAGTATGATTGTATTGAAACAGATGAAGGGCTTGCCGCAGTCTGCAATATTTACAATGGGAACGAAATAGTTTTTCCGGAATTTGCATCAGAAAACTATATTACATACTATAATGGGATGTTCTGGGGAATAGGCAGCAGTGGAAAAGTTGAAGTATATGGCGATGATGGAAATCTGAAGTTTACATGCGATGACAAGGATTATCGTGCCGAAAAAATATTTTTATCCGGTGACTGCCCTTCGTTGATTTACTCTGTTGATAATAATTTTTATTTGTAACTGTTCAGCACCTCAGTCTTCAATAGCATAAAAAGTATTACCTTCAAAAACATTCAAGATAGCCTGAAAAGCATTTTTACCATGTTTTTTAGCTGTGCT
>SVNR01000061.1 GCA_015066815.1 Ruminococcus sp. | reverse complement strand
ATCAATGAGTAAAATAACGAAAAAATCATTGTAAAACCGCAATTTTACGTCGTTTAGCCAAATAAAAATATGTTAATCAAATTCCATTATATGGTTGATGTATACCTAAAAAACCGAAATTCTGTGCTTAGAAATAATATTACAACTCCGGAGTGCCCTCTTGGTGTATTTCATCCAGATCCTTCACTTCATCATATTAAAAAAGAAAATATCGGTTTGATTGAGGTTATGGGGCTGGCAGTGCTTCCGGCACGTCTGGCAAAGGAAATCATTATGCTCGAAGATGCAATGCTGAACAGAGAAGATCTCCGGCGTATTCCGGAACTCATACAGCATGCGGCATGGGCAGAAGATATCATGAAAAAACACAATGATTTTTGCAGGGAGAATGCAAGAATGATTCTGGAACAGGAAATCGGAAAGGTATTTCTTGAAGTTCTGGAAGATGCAGGGGTATTTAAGAGGACGGCAGAGGGGAGAATGGCTTTTTTGAAATTTGTGGAGTTGCTATAATTATATTATTACTATACATTTGCTAACTATGAAAGCCTGGGGTATATCGGCTGATAGTAACCCCTGGCTTGGTCTCAGGTTTTGTAATCTGATGCCTGGTCAAGGGGTTATGTGGTTTTAAGGATTATTATAGATATATTTTATGAGTTCTACGTTATTGATAGACATATGATCGGTTTTCGGAGTAAATGTAACAGTCATAGTCTTCTGTGTTGCGTTTACTTTGAAAGTTATAGTGAACGTCAAAATAAATTTGACGTTCACTATAACTTGATTCGGATTTGCTGTTCTATATGTTCGTATCAACTTGCTAATCCTTAAAAAAAATGTTATACTATATGTAAAAAATGAACGGAGGCATAACTATGGGAATGTACTTCAATCCATCAAATCAAGGATTTAAAAAAGCAATAAATGATGAGATATACATTGATAAAAGCGGACTTTTGAATATACTTAACAATAAGCTTTTTATCGAAAGAAATTGTATATCAGTGAGCCATGCGCGTCGTTTCGGGAAATCACAGGCAGCAGAAATGATAGATGCGTATTACAGCAGAGGTTGTGACTCCAAAGAAATATTTTCAGATCTCGAAATTTCAAAATCCTCGGATTTTGAAAAACACCTGAACAAATATAATGTTATTCATCTGGATATATCATCGTTTGCAGACTATTATAAAGAAAAACTTGTATCAAAAATAATAGAGCTGATATACAACGAGCTAAAAACAGAATATCCTGAGATAATGGATTTAGACAACCCTTTTGCGACTATACTCAATCAGGTGTATCAGATATCAAAAATTTCATTTGTTATTATAATAGACGAGTGGGATTGTGTAATCAGGAATTTTTCCGATAAACCCGAGATGGTACATGAGTATCTGCTATTTCTTCATTCAGTGTTTAAAAGCAGAGAATCCAAGGAGTTTCTTGCTCTTGGATATATAACCGGTATACTGCCGATAAAGAAAATAGAAGACGAATCTGCACTAAATAATTTTCTGGAATATACAATGATCGATTCGGAAGAATTTACGACATATTTTGGATTTACAGAAACAGAAGTTGATACGTTGTGTAAGAGATTTAATATGAATAAGGATTCTGTGAAAGAATGGTATAACGGATACCTGATAAACGAGGAACATATGTATAATCCTGATTCCGTTTATATGGCGGTAACACGTAAAAAGCTTGAAGCATACTGGAAAAATACATCGGCATTCGGTACAATAAATAAGTTTATAACCATGAACTTTGATGGATTAAAAGAAGATGTCACAAGAATGCTTGCCGGCGAAAAAATATTTGTAAATACCAAAACATTTCAGAATGATTTATCATTAATTGAATCCAAAGATGAAGTATTGACAGCGCTTATTCATCTTGGATATCTTGGTTACGATAAAAATGAAAAATCAGCATATATACCTAACTATGAAATAAAAGAAGCATATCAGTCCGCACTATCAAAAGGAAAATGGAATGAAATATCAAAATCAATTTCAAGATGTGAAGAATTGCTTTACTCAACAATACATGGTGAGGCAAAAAAAGTAGCAGAACTTATTGAACTTTCACACGAAACCTATACATCAATTTTAAAATACAGCGATGAAAATGCACTCAGCTGTGTAATAACAATGGCATATTTCACCGCCCCGGCATATTACAATGTAATAAGAGAATTTCCTTCGGGAAAAGGCTTTGCGGATATTGTAATGATACCAAGAGTGGATTCAGGAGATAAACCTGCAATGATAATTGAACTTAAATGGGATAAAGATGCTGATGCAGCGATAAAGCAGATAAAAGAAAAACGTTATGCCGGAAATCTTAAAGGGTACGGAAAAGAAGTCTTGCTTGTCGGAGTCAGTTATGATAAGGAAAATAAAAAGCATGAATGTGTTATTGAGAAAGTTGATATAGTTTGATACAGTTCATACCTATCTTGGCGGTTGTTACAATATATCGAAACATAAGTTCTTAGAAAAATTTATTTTGACTTTCACTATAATTTGCTTTTGACGATGCTTCAGGAAAGTTACCGGATAAACAACAGGTTTTAATATGAAAAAGCAGGCATTTACGTACAACAGACTTACGTGAATGTCTGTTTTTTACATATGATTATTTTTTTGGCATAATTTTATACAATATACTCCTCAAAACTACGTTGTTTTTATGCTTAAAGCTGTTTTTGTTATGTGTTTATGATTATTTTATTTACAATAGTTCCTATTTGTGTTATAATTATTGATAAATATAGTAAACGACAGATTTATTTGCGTTCACTATAATTTTAACCAAAAGGTAGGGATTAATTATGAATACAGTATTATTAGTTGGTGGTATTGCTGCCGGAGCTGCAACACTCGGAACAGCATGTTCGGCTGCTATCGCAAATGTTTTCTTTAAAAAAGTTATTCCTCGTCAGGACGGGGTAAAGGTAGATCTTAACGAAATGGCGGACGGTGCGAAGTGGCAGGAATATATGAAAGTAATTCAGCCTAACAAGGAATATATGCTTTCTCTTCCAAGTGAGCGCATTACAATAAAATCAACAGATGGTCTTACGCTTTGCGGTGATTATTATCCGGCTGAAACCCCGAGTGACAATGTTGTAATCTGTTTTCACGGATATACAAGCGGAAGAATGAGCAGCTGTTCGTTTGCCGCTTATATGCATAAGCTCGGATTTGATTGTCTTCTGGTCGATAACCGTGCACATGGTGACAGTGAGGGTGAGTATATCGGATTTGGTATTCTTGACCGCAAAGACTGTATATCATGGATAGAATGCATAAACCAAAAGTTTGAAAACAAGAAAAATATACTTCTCTACGGCGTTTCTATGGGAGCTTCTACTGTTGTTATGGCAGCTTCTGATAGTTCTCTGCCTGAAAACGTTAAGGCTATTATTTCCGACTGCGCTTTCACATCACCATATGATGTTTTCTGCCATGTTCTGAAGCGAGATTATAAGCTGCCGACTTTTCCGATTATGGATATAAACGATATAATGTGCCGTAAAAAAGCAGGGTATAGCTTCAAGGAATACTCTACTCTCACAGCGGTAAAGAAAACAGACAGACCTATTCTGTTTATCCATGGTGAAAAAGATACGTTTGTTCCTCTCTGGATGACTCATAAAAACTATGAAGAATGTGTTTCGCCCAAGGAGCTTCTTATCGTTGAAAATGCCGCTCACGGAGCAAGCTATTATGAAAACCCTGAGCTTTATCAGTCTAAGGTAAAGGATTTTCTCGATAAATATTTCTTATAATAAAACGACTTATATATTCAGTTTACTATTAGCCTATATGTACTAAGCTCTTGAGTCAGTATATGTGTAAGGCAATAATTATTAATTTGTTTTAATGAATGCAAAAAACATTTTTTCGTTCATTATAAAGATGGAGGGATTATATGAAGGTGTTTAATGTAAACGGTTCAGTCTTACAATGTTATCCGCTTACAGCTGCACAAAGAATTCACAATTATACAATAAAATTCTGTCCTCATCAGGTTCTTAATATAGGTACAGGCTTTTATGTTCAGAATGAATTTGACGTTGACCTGTTAAAAAAATCAATTAAGCTTGCCTATCAGCAGTTTGAGTCAATGAGAATACGTTTTTTAAAGGATGATGACGATACAGTTTATCAGTATATTATTCCTGTTGATGACAGAGAAATTCCCGTGTTTGATTTTTCAGACTGGAATGAAGGGGACGCTCATAACGAAATGAAAAAATGGACAGCAAAGCCGTTTGAGAGATATAATTCACCCATGAACTATATTGCGATAATAAAGCTTCCGGATGGATTTAACGGTATTTATCTGAAAGTTGATCATATGACTATGGATTCAAGCTCTCTCATTATGTTTGATGAATATGTTCTTAAGATGTACTGTGCATTATGCTATGGTACAGAAGAACCAAAGCCAATGATGTCATATCTGAAAGCACTTGAAAAAGACCTTGGATATGAAGCAGGTTCTGCAGCCTACAAAAAGGATGAAGAATTCTGGATGAACGAAATTACTTCGAGCGAGCCTATGTATACTGATTTTAATGGTGTAGGCAGAATTATTGCACAAAGAAAAGAAAACAACAATCCGGATCAGCGTTGTGCTATGGTTGTGTCAAGAGATTCATCTGCGGCAATAGCAGTCTATCATCTCGAAAAAGAACCTTCTGAAAGACTTATGCAGTTTTGTCTTGATAATCAGGTTCCTATGGCGAGTCTCTTGCTTATGGGACTTCGTACTATTCTTTCAAAATTCAACGATAACGAAAAGGACGTTTCTGTAAAAAGCTGTGTTGCACGTCGCGGAACACTGCTTGAAAAGAAATCAGGCGGAACAAGAATTCACTTTTTCCCGATTCGTACAAAAATCGAACCTGAGCAGACATTTCTTGAGGGAATCCGCGTTATTCAGGGAGAACAGAACAAGCTCTTCCGTCATGCTAACTTTGATCCTATCGACTATACGATCAGACGTGCAAAGCATTGGGAAAATCCTCCGGGCTCAAGCTACGAGAGCTTATGCCTTACATATCAGCCTATGACTCTTCAGCGCAATGACTACGAAATGCCTGATATAAAATATAAGAGCATATGGTATACAAACGGAGTAGCGGGTCAGCCGCTTTACCTTACAGTTATGCACAGAGCTGAAGATAACGGTCTGGATTTTAATTTTGAGTACAGAAAAGATGCTGTAACTGAAAGCGAGATGGAGTACTTATACTATTATATATGCCGTGCGCTTTTCAGAGGCATCGAAGATCATGACCGTACAGTAGGCGAAATTCTTGATATGATTTAAATGAGATTATAAGGAGTAAAAAAATGTTTGAACAGTTAAAAGAACTTATCGTAAACTACGTTGAAGTAGATGCAGACAATATTACTGAAGAATCAAGATTTATTGAGGATCTGGGGTTTAACTCATATGATTTTATGAGCCTTCTCGGAGAACTTGAGCAGGAGCTTGATGTTACTGTGGATGAACAGGAAATAATCAATCTTTCTACTGTGGGGGATGCTGTTAAGTATCTCGAGGGACTTAAGAAGTAATTTTTGAAAGAGTGGGAAATATGGATAAGAACAGAGTAAAAAATCTTCGTGATCTATATGAGTTCGCGGCTGAATGCTATGGGGATCATATTTTTCTTAAAGAAAAATCAGGAAAAGAAATCGTTGAGAAAACTTATATAGAGTTTGATTCTGACTGTAAAAAGCTTGCAAACTATCTTTTGACAGAGATAGGTGAGAAGCTTCATGCTGCAGTTATAGGTCCGACAAGCTATGCGTATCTTGTAAGTTATTTTGGTACGGTTTCTACAGCAAATCCTGTAGTACCGCTTGACGCACAGCTTCCGTGCGCTGATTTGTGCGATCTTCTTATAAGAGCAGATATTACAGTATTTTTCTATGATTATAGATACAGCCCGATGATTGAAGCAATCAAAGCAAGCTGCCCCGGAGTAAAGCACTATATTTGTCTTCAGTCAGGAAACGGAACAGTTTCTACTGAAGAAATAATAATGAAGTATGCTCCGGCAGAAAAGCTTCCTGATATTTCTGACGGAACACTTGCAGCCATTGTATATACATCAGGTACAACAGGAAAGAGTAAGGGTGTAATGCTTTCTCATGGCAATCTCATCGATAACGCTTTGTGCTGCGATAACGAAAGTACTCCTGAAGAGACAACTCTTACAGTACTTCCGATTCATCATGTATACTGCTTTACATGTGATATTCTTCTTGGATTAAGATATGGCACAACAATCAGTGTAAATGATTCTATGATGAGAATAGGTATGAATCTTAAGCTTTTCCAGCCTACAATAATTCTTCTTGTACCTATGATTGCCGAAACTATCCTGAAGCAGATAAAGGCAGCTGCTGCAGCTAAGCCGGAAATTCCGATACAGCTTATTGCACAGTCAGTGTTCGGCGGAAGACTTAAAGGTATTTACTGCGGTGGTGCTTATCTTGCACCTGAAATCATAAAAGCATACGCTGAGCTTGGAATCCCTATGTCTCAGGGTTATGGTATGACTGAGTGTTCTCCCCGAATCACATCATCTATTTTTACAGATGAAAGCTTCGGCGATGTCGGAACAGTTGTAAAAGGCTGTGAGATAAGGATTGATGATGGCGAAATCGTAGTGAAGAGTCCGTCTGTTATGCAGGGTTACTATAATGATCCTGAAGCGACAGCAGAGGTGCTTAGTGAAGACGGCTGGTTACATACAGGCGATCTCGGATACGTGAAAGACAATCGTGTATATATTACAGGACGCAAAAAGAATCTTATTATCTTAAGCAATGGTGAAAACGTATCTCCTGAAGAGCTTGAAAATAAGTTTGCAGGTAATGACATGATAGCAGAAGTTCTCGTTTACAGCGAGGATGGCTTTATAACAGCCGAAATCCTTCCAAGTTCTGAATTTTTCAAGGATAAGAGCAGGGAAGAAACAGTTGCTGCGATTAACGAATTAATCAAAAAAATCAATACTACAGTTACTTCTTCCAAGACAATAAGAAGAATACGTTTAAGAGATAAAGAGTTTGAAAAGACAACCTCAAAGAAAATCAAGAGAAACCAGCCTGAGCAGGGTGAGATTATATAAATATATAAAAGCACTGCAGACTTTGCAGTGTACTGGATCATAAGGTCAAGCAAAAAAACACAGCAGACCTCTTTTGGAGAGATCTGCTGTGTTTTTTTGTTTACTATTATAAATAATCAGAATAATATATCTTTGAAACATACATTTGGTTTGTTTTCGTCAAAATTCCATGTATGGTAAGCGCCGCCCTTGCAGAATTCGTATTCGCCGCATTTTTCGCAGTTTTCACATGAAACACCTTTTCTGAAAATCCGGAATCCGTTTTCCCAGACGTCCTTGAACCTGTCTTTGAAGATATTACCCATAACAAATTCAGGTCTTCTTTCGATATCAAGACATGCTGTGATGTCACCGTTGCACATAATGCTTGCGATTTCTTTTCCGGCTCCGCAGTGGAAATACCAGTCACGAACCTCGTGTTCGTAATCCATGCCAAGATAATGCTCGCATCCGTAAGTAACAGGTTCACCGGCAATACGCATATTTCTGATATACTCAAACATACGTACATAATCTTCCTTTGTCATAAGAAGATGAGGGATATCTTTTGCTCTTCCGATAGGATCGATGTTGATTATTCTCCATGAATCGATATCCATTTCGTTGAAGATTTTATAAAGTTCGTCAAGCTCATTGATGTTTTCATGAGTAACAACCGTTGTTACCTGTATATGTTTGAAGCCGCCTGTTTTTATGAGATTTTCCAGACCGTTCATGGCTTTCTGCCAGCCGCCCGGAGTTTGTCTGAATGCATCATGTGTTGCTTCTGTACCATCAATACTGATAGAAATTGTTTTCATTCCTGTGCGTTTGAGGTCTTTTGCAACATCTGGTGTGATAAGGATACCGTTTGAAGTCATGCCCCACAGATAACCCTGTTTGTTTGCATCGTCCATTATTTCGAAAAAATCTTTTCTTATGAGCGGCTCGCCGCCTGTAATACATAGAGTAAACTGTCTTGTATCAAAGTCTTCGGCGATCTGCCTGAGAGCATCGTGATACTGAGCAGGAGTCATTTCCTCGGAGCTTACATCTCCGCATCTGCTTCCGCAGTGAAGACAGCGTTCGTTACAGCGGAGTGTGAGTTCAAGAAAGAGATGTCTTAGTATGTTTTTACGTCTCACTTCAAGAGCACGCATATCTGTTTTTTTGGCCATTATATTGAGCATTAGTCTACCTCATTGTCGCTGTTCTGATTTTCGAGTGCTTCAAAATACGAAGGCGGTCCGTAAACACATTGAATTTCTGTATCCCAGGTTGTTGGTTCTTCATCTTCATCTTCAACCGGTTCTGTTGCAGGAAAAGGTCCGTACTTACTCTGAATAACCTGTTCTTTTGGTGTGGTGGATACTATCGGCTCAGTAGTTTCCGGAACAGGATATGTTCCGTATACAGGCTGAGTAATCGGTTCTTCCGGTATAGTAGATTCGAATGTAGTGGTTACAGCCGGATCCTGAGAGGGGGTTGTAACTACTGATTCGGGATTATCATCCCGGTCATCCGGATAGACGTTCTGTATATCCGGTATCTTTCCGAACAGATAACGCTGAAATGTTCTGATATCATCAGGAGTAAGCATTCCGTCCTGGTTTATATCTGAATAATCAGGCTGAGTTCCTGTCAATGTATTATCATTCAGCTGTGCTTTTAGTAATATAAAGTCAACAATGTTTGTTTTGCTATCGTCATTCATATCCCCGAACATAAATTGCGGTGCCGGCGGAGGTCCGTATACTCCTGCATATTCTGAAGCTCCTGAAGAAATGAGCGATTCGCTTTGCAGAGCAACAGCAGCAGAAAGAAGAGCAGAAGTAATCATCGTTTTTCTTGTTTTTTTCATAGAAAGATCTCCTTTCAAAAAATGCGTGAAATATTTTGTTTTAACAAAATATTTCATAAAACGTAAGGTCGATATATATAAATTATACCATAATATATGATAAAAATCAATACAAATTTTTTATATTCTGTAATTTGTTTCTATAGTTTTTATTGACAATCGTTAGATATAATGATAAAATTATTATAATAGAAAGTGCGGACAAACTATAAAAATAATGAAAAGTGTATTTGAGTGATTCAGAAAGGCGGAGTTAATATGACAGGTTATGTATTTTGCATCAAGGATCCGAACCACTATGACAAGATTAATTTTTACCTCGAGTTTGACAGAAAAACCTACTATCTTTTTACTCAGCATTACTCCAACACAGCGTATGATAGATTCAAAAACAAAAAAAGGCTTGATGAGGCTTTGAAGCATCAGGATGGGATACAGCTCAGAAGCTTTAACGAAAAGCTTCCTAAGTTCATCAAGTATATAGAAGACACAGAGGATATTATAATCCTCAGAAAAACCATAAAAAAGACAGAGAAGAAAAACCGGAAGAAGTCATCAGGCAGAGAAGCTGCATAATCAACGCTTAAGATTATTTATAGTAAACAAAAATATAATGAATTATACCAGAAGCATATTATGTGTTTCTGGTATGTATATTTATTTAGTGTTTACTATAGTATACAGAAAACCATTATGACAAAAAACATAACAAAACACTTCCGCTAAGCTTATATGGTGACGGAATGAAGAAAGCGTTAATGTTACTAAGTTCTATGATGGATTCCAGAAATGGTGTGATTATCCTTTAATCAGATCTGAATTTATTAATCTTAAAGATTTATAAATAAAACTAATTTTTTTAAGAAGGGATTATTTTTTATGAGAGAAGAATCAAGAATGCTGGTCGTACCGGCTAATGCAGAAGATATCAGCGTAGAAAAAGTTATGGGAAGACTTTCTTCCGGTAGTATGATAAGAATTTGCGCAACTGAGAAAATACAAAAGTATGGTGCAGATGTTATGAAGCTTTCTGTAGAGATCAACAGAAGGATATATGACGTTGTTTTATCGCTTACTGATGTTGATATTCCTGATTTTTTTCGCACGGAGCACTTTTTCTCGGATCTTGATTTTCAGAAAATTGATCAGATGAAGTATGCTCTTGCTGTAGAAATGGAATATAAGGATGAGTTTTTGAGTACATATCATGATCAGCTCAGGATAATTAACTGTATGGTTCCTGATAAACTTGCGGTTATAGATATTCCGTCTGAAAAAATCCTGTCAGGTAAGTGGGTGAGACTGGCGGCACAGTCAGAAGTTCCGCCTTCACCAAAATATTTATTTACAGTACAGGGGATAAGCGGAGAAGGTGATGAGGTATGGCTTCATTCGCACGGACTGAAAAGATGCGGATTGTCAGAGCTTGAGATTGTTGGAAGTACTAAGGAAACGTGCAGCAGTCATTATTCTGTTATAGAAACTATGGCCTTCAGAATGATAGAAAATGAAATAGATCCTCCGTTATATGAGCCTGTGTTTCTGGCGTGGCTTACTGAAAGAGTAGCTATGGTAACGACTTTGATTGACTGGCGTGAAGCGCACAATTATTATCCGGATACTGAGCTTGGTAAAGCTGAAGACAGAGACGATTATCACTCTGAAGGGACTTCGGTAATACTGATTTATCCGGGTCCCGATGATGCTGAAGCCAAAAAACCTGCACCGCTTCAGCTTCTGGACAGATATCTTGGCATCAATACACTGCTTATGATTTCGAGTGAAGAAACCGAAAGAATGAGAAGGCTTGCGCAGGAACGTATTATCTATGTAAGAGATGCGGCAGCAAATAAAGATCCCGATGTTCACATTCTTCTGAAAATTGGAATTAAAGTTGACAAAGAATTCCTTACTCCTGATGATCCTGATCAGCGTGAACATATCTGGTTTGAACTCAAGTCCATTAAAAACACTATATTCAACAAGGAAGTTTTTGAGTGTATGCTTACCCAGGATGCTTATTATGCAAAAAATATGCGTACAGGAAGTACGGGAAAATACAGCGTTGAGGATATTACAGACTGGATGATCATCCGAGATGGAAGAAGATATACTCCCGATGATGCGTATATGATCAATTGATTTTTTAAACTTAAAAAGCAGTCCTTATGGGCTGCTTTTTTTATATCGAAAAATTTTACTTTTAAATACGAAAGCTTTTCTTTTTAGATTTATTTTATATTTCAGCAAAAAAATACGAAAAATCTATAATTAACTTGACGCTTAACTAAAAAAATGATATAATAGAATAAATTTTGAAATTATAGGAGGGGAAATAATTGGACAAACACAATTTGTTTAAGCGGATCATTTCAGGAACAGCTTCTCTTGCTGTATCGTTTACTATGGTCGGCAGCAATTATAAGGAAGGGGTTGATGCGTTTTCTGTTTCCGGAACAGAGGAAGATTTTGCGTCGAGGATAATGCATATAGAAGAAGGAAAACCTTCAGAATATGGATATACTCCAATGTGGCATGTCGATGCTGATGGTAATATTTTTGAACCGAATCTGGTGTCATCGCTTCAGATGTCGTCACAATTGCCGGAAAGGTACAGTCTGGCTGATGATGGAATGCTGACATCTGTAAAAAATCAAGGTGCAACAGGAACATGCTGGGCTCATTCTGCGGTAAATGCAGCAGAATCTAATCTTATCAAGAACAAAAAAGCGACTAAGAATGTAAATCTTTCCGAGTCACATCTGGTTTATTTCGGAAACTGTCTTTACAGTAATGATCCTTTTGATTATATGTATCAAGAAGGTAATAATTTTGGTCTCCAAGGTGGATATGAATTAGGTGGAAACTGTTTTATAGTGCAGTCAACTCTTGCAAGAGGAAGCGGCTTTGTGTCCCAGCCGGAAGGAGAAAATGTATTATTATATCCATCGTTTGACGAAAGTGTACGTTATGAATCAGAGTGGCTCTTGTCAGATAGCTGTATATATTCAAAAGACGATATTATTTCGATGAAAAACAATATTCTTGAAAAAGGAGCTCTGGTAGCAGGAATATATGTATTAAATAATGATATTAATAATAAATACGCTCAATACGAAAACGAACAGAAAACTCCGAATCATTCTATATCAATTGTAGGCTGGGATGATAATTTTTCTAAAGAAAACTTTGATATACAGCCGGATAAGAATGGAGCGTGGATATGTAAGAACAGTTGGGGTGCTCAGTGGGGCGATAACGGATATTTTTATCTTTCCTACTATGATAAGTCACTTTGCAATATATATTCAGTAGAGGTTACAGACGCTGATAAATATGATAAGATATATCAGTACGATGGTGCAAAGAGCAAGATGTTAAGTGCACTGGAAGATACGGGAATAACAATTGCTAATATGTTTCAGGCTGATACTCAGTCTTCGCTGGAAGCTGTTTCATTTCATACTTCCGAGTCGGATGTACCGTATACTGTTTCTATCTATAAAAACGATCAGCGTGGCAAGCCTATGAGCGGCGAATGTTTGTATAAACAATCCGGATTCGCAAAATATGCCGGATATCATATGATAGAGCTTTCAGAAAAAATTGAAATCCAAAAGGATGAATGTTTTTCTGTAGTAGTTTATTATGATAAAAACGGAACAATAATCTATGGGGATAGCTATGCTAATTCAGAAGGCAGCTTTTGCGCTAACGGCAAAGCGGACAGCAATTCGGAATGGGGTGCTATGCATTTGATTCAAGGTGGTTTTGACCTTGGGATCAAGGCTTTTGTAAATGAAACAGTCAAGGTTGACGCTTCTGATTTTCCCGATGATATTTTCAGAGAATATGTATCACAAAACTTTGATACAGATAAAGATGGTATCCTTTCAGATGAAGAAAGAAATGCTGTTACGTCAATTGACCTGAAAAACTTTCCTGATAAAGGATATCTTTATGATGTTACCGGAATAGAATATTTTCCTGAGCTGACAAAGCTTGATTGTTCAGGTACATCTGTGTGTTTTATGAATCTGAAAGATAACAGAAAACTTAAAGCTGAAAACATTATTCTGAAAGATGTTTATACAATGATGAGCGCGCAGTATTGCACGTTTTCTTTGAATACTTTTTTTCCCGATTTCAATTCTTACCAGGTAGGCGAAGTTCTTAATGCAGTTTTTGAATCAGATGTATTTTATGTAAATGGTGATAATGAATCAGTAATCGTATATGAATATTTATGTAAAGATGGCGTAAAAAAGGTTTTTGCTTTACTACCGGATGGGATAGTTCATGGTGATGCTTATTACCAAAAAGGTTCTTGCGAATATTGCGGTAAAGTTTATCCGTCTACTACAACAGAAGTAACAACTATGACAGAACCAATTACAACATCAGAAGAAACAACAGTACCAGAAGAAACAACAGTACCAGAAGAAACAACAGTACCAGAAGAAACAACAGTACCAGAAGAAACAACAGTACCAGAAGAAACAACAGTACCAGAAGAAACAACAGTACCCGAAGAAATAACAACACCCGAAGAAACAACAGTACCAGAAGAAACAACAGTACCTGAAGAAACAACGGCACCTGAAGAAACAGCGGCACCTGAAGAAACAACAGTACCAGAAGAAATAACAACACCAGAAGAAACAACAATACCCGAAGAAACAACAGTACCTGAAGAAATAACAACACCAGAAGAAACAACAGTACCCGAAGAAACAACAGTACGTGAAGAAATAACAACACCCGAAGAAACAACAACACCTGAAGAAACAGTAGATCCGGAAGAACATGTCAAGCTTGTTAAGTATAATATAAGCCTCAACGGAAATATTGCTATGAAATTTCATATGGATCTTTCTGAGACAGTTAAAAACGATGAAAACGCTTATGTACTTTTCACATTGCCGAATGGATCAACTGATAAGGTATACGTAAAAGATGCCTCAGTAAAAGATGGTTTATACATGTTTACCTGTGAAGTTGCTTCAAAAGAAATGAACGATGATGTAGAATTCAGGTTATTCTTCGGAAATCATGCGAGCGAAAAATACAGCTATTCAGTAAGAGATTATGCGGAGTATATTATAAAAAATGAAGCTCTGTATACTACAGAAACGATTGAACTTGTAAAAGCTATGCTTGATTATGGGGCTTATTCACAGATATGGTTTGAACACAATGCAGATAAACCTGTAAACAGTGGACTGACAAACAGAGATGTTTCTGATGTAACAGCAGAAAGTCTGATAGAATATAAACTCGAAAACAACAGCAGTGAATCTGTTGGAAAGTTTATTTCGGCATATCTGAGTCTGGATTCAGAGACTGATATGAATGTAAAGTTTAAGCCGGCTACAGATAGTACTAATATTACTTTTACATTAGATGGAAAAACTGTTGAGCCTGTTAAGAAAGATGATGCATATCTTATATCAGTTAAACACGAAACTTCGGTTTTTTAGGTATGCAACAATTCTTCAATAGTTAACGGTACGCCAAAGTGTTCGAATAACTCTTTTTGCCGTTTAAGACAATTAGTGACGCTCCATCGTTCTAATCTTT
>SVNR01000002.1 GCA_015066815.1 Ruminococcus sp. | reverse complement strand
ACGTCAAAATAAATTTGACTTTCACTATAATTATTTTATTTATATTGCCTTGCACATCCGATGACTGCGTCATCTCCGTGCAGATCGGCTAATAGTAAACGCAATTCATTTATTGCGTTTACTATAAGATGTTTTTTAAAAGTTGTGTTAAGTTTTTATAGATTTCGGGATTTGTCTTGTCATGGTCATAAATCCAAAAGTTAAACAGGGGACAGGAACAAAAAAAGTAATCAAAATCGTTAAAAATATAGATTGAATAAGTTGTTTTTTTATGGTATAATAATTATAAATATAGATGTTGTACGTGAATCAGCAAAAAATCCAAAACATAAACAATACAAATTGACAATGTTCCCGGGAGTGTTACATAATTATGAGCGAAAATTTAAAAATAAAACCCAGAACATATGCGAGATTTCAGGTTGATATAGACAATAACTTCAAGGTCGTGAGCATAGA
This sequence comes from Ruminococcus sp., assembly GCA_015066815.1. Lineage (GTDB taxonomy): Bacteria > Bacillota > Clostridia > Oscillospirales > Ruminococcaceae > HUN007. The sequence continues at coordinate 84,355 of SVNR01000002.1, read as the reverse complement.
TAAAGGGTTTACTGAGATAACGGGATTCAAGCAGAACGATATCGATATCGGTTTGTATATGAGCCGACTGATACCGACAGAGGCATACAGTGAATATCTTATTACTGTACGTGAGCAGATAAACGAACACAAGGAGTTCTGCTTCACACATCCCATTATCATAAAAGACCGAAGTATCATTACAGTTTCCTGCTACGGTGAGATCGAATTCTACAATTCAGTAAATACACGAAAAGTAAAAATGATAATAACCGTAAGCAGCAAAAAAAATGAAGAAAAAGAGAACAAGGAAGATACCGAGAGCGGCAAGGATAAGCTGACAGGGCTTTTTTCAAGAGAGCGCGGCGAGAAGCTTATCAGACAGTACCTCAAAATAAAACCCAAGGGTGAGCTGTGTGCGCTTTGTATCATAGATGTAGATAACTTTTATGAAATAAACGACCTTTACGGCAGAGAGTTCGGAAACTCTATCCTTGAGGAAGTCGCAGAGAGACTGACCGCAGTAATGAGACCGACGGATATCGTTATACGTCTTGGCGGAGACGAGTTCATGGTCTTCACCAAAAACACAAACAAATCCTACATAAAATCCTTCGGAGATTCTATAAGCAGACGTATAAACAGTATCTATGCAGGTACAGACAAGAGCATAGGTATATCGTGTACGGTAGGTATAGTAAACACTTTTTACTCTGACAAATACGAGCAGCTTTTTGACTATGCCTACAAAACTCTCATGTTTGCAAAAAGAACAAAAAAAGGTTCAAGTCTGCTGTATTCTGAAGTTTCTCATCTTGTTGACGCAAAGGTTCTTGACGCTACTATTATAGATAAGGGCGTAACTGATATAGTCGATGAAAATCCCCACGAAAACGGAGATATAACTTCATTTGCATATTCTCTGCTCGAAAAGAGCAAGGATCTGAAAACTGCAATAAACCTTCTTCTTCCGAAAATATCAAGAACGTTTAACTTCAGCAGAATAGTTATTTTCGAGATGAACGATGATAACATGTACTACAAGTTCACTTATCACTGGTGTGAAAAGGGAAAGCCTGTTGACTTCAATAACGTTTATGATTTTAACAGAAAGGACTATAACGCACTTATAGATTATTTTGAGCGTGACGGACTTGTACAGATTACCCCTAAGATTATGCAGAAGCTTTCCAAGTCACTCCGCAAGATGCTTGAAAAAAGCTCAAACATTCAGTATGTTTTTTCAGCGATTTTTAACGAGGGCGTATTCAAGGGATGTCTTATTTTTGAGATGCACGATAAGAACAGAAAGCTTTCGGCGGCAGAGATTTCTACTCTCAAGGAGCTTTCAAGAGTTATCGCTACACATATCAACATAGTAAACGCCGATCTTGCAAGCAAGGCCAAGTCAGAGTTCCTGTCACGTATGTCACACGAAATAAGAACTCCTATAAACGCAATAAAAGGCATGGCCGACAAGGCTATATGCATTCTTGACAAGGATGAAAACGTGAACTGTGATGTGTATGACTGTCTTGAAAAGATAACCATATCCACAAAATACCTTACGTCTCTCGTGAACGATATTCTGGATATGTCAAAAATAGAATGCGGAAAGCTGATGGTTACGCAGGATATTTTTGATATAACAAATCTCATTGAAGACTTCGAAATGATAATAAAACCTCAGGCAGAGCAGAGAATGATAAATCTCACCATAGAAAACAACTATAAAAACAAGCTGTTTGTGGGAGATCAGTTCAGAATTCATCAGGTGCTTATGAATCTTGCGGCAAACGCTCTGAAGTTTACACCGTTCAGCGGACAGATCAGAGTAAGTATCGATGAGGTTGAAGATGAGCCTGATTATTCAAAAATAAAATTCAGCGTCGAGGATAACGGAATAGGCATCAAGCCTGAAAACCTGAAAAAAATCTTCGAATCCTTTGAACAGGCTGACAGTGCTGTAACCAAAACATACGGAGGCACCGGCCTCGGACTTTCGATAAGCAAAAACCTTGTTGAGCTTATGGGCGGCGTACTTGAGGTGACCAGTGCCGAAAACCAGGGTTCTACGTTCTTCTTTACTCTCGAATTGAAAAAATGCAAGTCTATTACTGACGCTATAAGAGAAAAAATCTTTATAAACCAGCAGACGTATGATTTTTCAGGCAAAACGGTTCTGCTTGCTGAGGATAATGACTTTAATGCTGAGTTTGTGAAAACTCTTCTTGAAAACGTAGGCTTTAACGTAAAAGTTGCTCTGAACGGAAAACAAGCAGTTTATTCGTTTATTTCCAATCCGAGCTATACATACGATGTTATTCTCATGGATGTACGTATGCCTCTTATGAATGGCTATGAGGCGGCAGGATGTATACGAAATTCCGATAAGGCGGATGCGTATTCCATTCCGATAATCGCACTTACGGCAAACGCCGCAGGCGATGACGAAAAGCTTACTATACAGAGCGGTATGAACGCATATCTGTCAAAGCCTTTTGAAAAGGAAATGCTCTATATCATGCTTAAACAGTTTCTTGAAGGCGCGTCAGTCATTACTGAGCGTCAGAGTTCAATAGTGATGGAAACGATGCATTGATTTTACAGTGCTTATAAACTGTATCATATAGCCTGTTTTTGATGTTATATGATACAGTTTTTTTGTTTTGTTCAAGTCGGACTGTAATAACAATAATAAAAAAACGGTAAGATACAGTGAACGAAAAAATATTTTTTCGCTCAATATATTTTCCGTCAAATAAAAAAGCTTGACAACACATTTGTTTTATAGTATGATTAATTTATGTTGTGATTATTTTTTTTATGTGTTGAACGATTAAACGAAAAAAAGAAAAAAAGAAAAAAGAGGGACCAAAATGAAATTTAAAAAAACCAGGAATATTTCCGCCGGCAAAGGACGGACGTTAAAAAGCGCTGAACGTATAACTGAGTTTACGTTTCTTTCACCAAGTATAATAGGTGTTCTGTTTTTTTTCGTTCTTCCTTTTTTTGTTGTTGTTTACTATTCTGTTATCGATAATCCGATAAATCACGAGTTTGTTTTTATGGACAACTTCAGTTCTATAATACATAACGAAGCTTTTCTTCTTGCTTCAAAAAACACTGCACTGTTTTCGGTTATAGCAGTTCCTCTCGCAGTAGTTTTATCGCTGCTTCTTGCGATTCTGCTTGATTCCGGCATCATGTTCAGGAGTCGTTTAAGAGCGGCTTTTCTGTGTCCGCTTATGGTACCTACAGCTTCAGTAGTTCTTGTATGGCAGGTAATATTCCATAAGCACGGTACAATAAACCAGCTGCTTGAAGCTTTTGGGGCAGAGGGGACAGACTGGTTAAAAACTCCGCTCGGAATGACGGTTATTATACTGATGTTTCTTTGGAAAAACCTTGGTTACAACATGATACTGTTTCTTGCGGCACTGTCAAACATGCCGGGAGATATTCTTGAGGTTGCTACTCTTGAAGGAGCGGGCTCAGTATATAAGTTCTTTCACATAAAGCTAAGATACTTGTCACCGACTATTCTGTTTGTAACGGTATTATCTCTTATAAACTCCTTCAAAATATTCAGAGAAGTATACCTTCTTACCGGCGATTATCCGGATGCACTGTATATGATACAGCACTTTATGAACAATACTTTTTCACTCCTCGAATATCAGAAGCTCTCTTCATCAGCAATAATCATGTCTGCTGTTATGGTAGTTGTCATAGCTATTCTTTTTATTGCTGAGTACTGGTTCGGAAAGGATGTGGAATGATGAAAAAAACATCTTTGAAAAAACAGAAGATGCTCAGAAAAGCAGTAATGATTTTTCTGACCGCATATGCAGTGCTTACTGCTTTGCTTTTTCTATTTCCTACAGTTGTGACCATAGCAAATTCTTTTATGACTCAAAAAGAAATAAACGCAAACTACGGTGCTATGATAAGCAACTTTGATGAAAACGAAAGCCAGAAAACCTACATATCAGAAAAACTTAACTTAAAGCTTATTCCCGATATGGTATCACTTGAACAGTATAAGACAGTGCTTTTTAAAAGCTCCGACTATCTCATGAAGTTCTGGAACTCAGTTATACTTGTAGTACCGATAGTTCTGTTTCAGCTGATAGTTGCGCTGCTTGCGGCATACAGCTTTGCGCGGTACAGAGGCAAGCTCAAGGAGCTTTTGTTTTTTATGTATGTTATACTTATGCTGATGCCGTATCAGGTAACTCTTGTTCCGAACTATCTTGTTGCGGACAAGCTCGGAATTCTTGATACCCGTCTGGCTATTATTCTACCGGGTATTTTTGCTCCGTTCAGCGTGTTTCTTCTTGCGAAGGTCATGAGGAGAATACCGATGTCGTTTATCGAAGCAGCGAAGCTTGACGGCGCAGGCGAGATTCAGATATTTACACAGATATGTATCCCGCTTTCAAAAAGCGCTATTTTTTCAGTAGTACTTCTTTTGTTTATCGACTACTGGAACATGGTAGAACAGCCGCTCATAATGCTTTCTGATACGGACTATCATCCGCTGTCGGTATTTCTTTCAAAAATCAACACCGGGGATGTGGGACTTGCCTTTGCTGTAGCGGTAATATATATGATACCTACACTTCTGATGTTCTTTTACGGAGAAGAATATCTTGTTGAGGGTATAGCATATTCGGGCGGAATAAAGGGATAAGAATCAAAAAGAAAGGAAAACAAAAAATGGATAACATGAAAACACAGAACGGTGCAGAGCATTCGGGCACACCGGTAAAGCGCAGAGACAGAAAAGAAATAGTAAAGAATCTTATCATAGTTTTTCTTCTTATCATGCTTCTGCTTACGTTTTTTTCAAACACAATAATGAACTACTCGCTCTCTGAGGTATCGGTAACACGTATGTCACGAAGCAACGTTTCAAAGTCTTACGGACTCAGCATATCAGTTGAAGCGAACAAGACATATATGGTTGAGGCCGAAGAAGCCAGAGAGATAAAGCGTGTAGCAGTAAAAAAAGGTCAGGAAGTAAAGGAAGGACAGGTGCTTTTCTATCTGAAGGAAATGTCAGAAAGCGAAGAGGCAGAAGCACTCAACGAGCAGATCGATGCTGCAAAACTAGCCTACGAAAAAGCTATCATGACCGTGTCTGAAGATTATTATGAGTACAATCTTGCAATATCACAGGCAAGAGATGCTCTCAACGCAATAATAAACGAAAAAAACAGTGCGGCAGACAGACCTGTTCCTGAGGATAACAGCGGACTTATCGCTTCTCTTTCCCAGAAAATATCCTCTCTGAAAAAAGAGCTTGAGGAAATTAATGCAGGAAACTATAAGTCTATGAATGCTGACAGATACTCTGCTGTTTCTCCTCTTGCTGACGCTTTTTACAAAGCAGATGAGGAATATACAGCAGCACAGAAACTTTACGATCAGCACAGCGGACAGTTTACAAGCGGCGGCGGTGATGCAGGAATACAGACTATGGAGCGAAGCCTTGCCACACTAAAAACAGAGCTTGCACGACTTAAAGAAGACAATGCGCCTGCAAGAACTATTGAAGATAAGCAGACAGCAGTAAACTACATGACAGAAGACCTTACAGCTCTCAAAAACATAAAGCAGCTTGCGGAGACCGCAAAGGCAGATGCTGATGTGAAAAAGAAAACCAGAGACGATGCCGATGCGGCTCTTAAAGCAAAGATATCAGAAACAACAGCTGCGGTAAACACTGAGCTTTCTTCTGCAGAATCCCAGCTTGCTGCTATCGGGGTAGGTGAGGAGACTCCGGAAGACATGCCTCCTGTCAGCAAGGATTATGATTCGTTAATACGTGATGCTCAGTATGCACTTGATACAGCTGTTCACAATCTTGAAGTAAAAATGGAAGAGGACAGAGTATCAAATGCGCAGGAACAGCTTGATCTCGCTGCACAGAAGAAGTCCATAGATGATCTTGAAGCCGATCTCGCAGAGCTTGTTTCCGCTCAGAAGACTACAGAGATACTTTCTCCTGTAGACGGCGTTGTTGAGACTATAAACGTTTCAGCAGGTCAGGCGTTTTTACAGAATGATGAGCTTATGATGATAAATATTTCTGATGACGGATTTACTGCTACAGCTTCTGTTACTTCAGAACAGGCAAAATCAATAAAAAAGGGTACAGAGGCGAGAATCACAGATTATACTGATGACGCAGCTGTGGTTGTAAAAAGCATAAGCAAGGACAAAAACGACGCTTCAAAGTTCAGTGTAGTATTCACTGTTACCGGTGATGTTGTGGCAGGCCAGACAATAGCAATAGAGCTTGGAGAGCAGGCTTCGACATATGACAAGGTAATACCGAGAAGCGCAGTTAAGAAGGATTCATCAGGAAGCTTTGTATATGCTGTACGTTCCAAGAATACTCCGCTCGGAAACCGATATATAGTTGAAAAGGTAGCTGTGACAGTAGTCGCTGAGGATGATACAAAGTGTGCTGTAAACGGGGATTTCGGAGATTCAGCTGATTATATCATAACAGCTTCATCGAAGCCGTTCACAGCAGGGGATCAGGTAAGATTTTCTCAGGAGTAACGGCTTTATGAAGAATAAAAAAAAGCTTTTGATGTTCGGTATTGCACTTGCGGCGTTTGGTGTGACGCTTGCAGCTTCATCGTCTCTTAAAAAAAGTCTGATGTCACAGAATATGGCAGACAGATGGTCTGCTGATGGCTCTGAGTACTCGCAGGTGTCGGTGTTTTTTCCGGAAGGCTCATCAGCTTCAACAGGTGATACCGCAGAAAGTATAAACAGTTTTATAGACAGCAGACTTAAAGAGGATTCCTATCAGTCTTCTTCTGAGGACGTAAGCGTATGGACAAAAGCAAGTGCATCAGTAATGACGCCTGTACAGGTCAGCGTTCAAGACGAGTATACCGGTAAAACAAACTACTGTCAGACACAGCAGAATATTATGGGTGTATCGGATGATTTTTTTGAGTTTCATCCTCTTGAGCTTATATCAGGAAACTATATCTATCCTGGAGAGCTCAACCGAAGAAGAGCGGTTCTTGATGAAAACGCTGCATGGCAGATTTTCAGTTCTTCGGACGTAATAGGTATGGAGTTTCAGATATACAACACTGTTTTTGAGGTAGCTGGTGTTGTGAGAGCTGAGGATAACAAGGTTGTTTCAGATGTGTATCCGGCTTTCCCTATGATATATGTTCACTATGATATTCTTGAAGAGATAGGACTTGACAGTTTTCTGATGTGCTACGAGGCAGTTGTTCCCGACCCTGTATCAAACTATGCAAAAAACATCATACTTGAATTTTTCGGGATAAACACCATGGCCGAGGCTGAGGATAACTCAGAGCAGGAATCAACACTTCCTGTAATAATTGTTGATAACACAAACAGATATTCAGTAAGTCAGCTGTGGAACAATCTCCGTACGTTTGGTATGAATCAGGCGGTGACAAAGCCTGTTGCATATCCTTACTGGGAAAACGCAGCAAGAGTTACATCTGCATGGCTTACGCTTCTGTTTTTTATAAACATTATGCTTGCGGCGTATATCGTGATCGTGATGATCGTATTTGTTTCAAAGTGTTATCTTAACAGAAAGTGGCATCTCAAAGACTATATAGAAAAGTTTACTGATAAATATACATATAAAAAGAAAACATCTGATTATATCAATGTGAAAAAAAACAATGATTCAGGAAAGGAAATGAAGTATGAAGAATTTTAAGAAAATCAAAAGAGCTGTGTGCGCTTTTCTTGCAGCAGTCATGATGGCTTCCGTAGCAGGATGCGGCATCAGCAAAAAATCACAGGGAAACGGAGGAGTGCAGTCTCGCCAGATAGTAAACTACTTTACTTCGGAAGACTTTGATATACCTGAAGAAATGAGCTATACGGAAGATATTTTTTATGCAAATAATCAGCTCTATGTTTCAGGCGAAGCAGGCGGTGAAAAAGCCGAAAGCTATGCATGTGTATATAACCCTTCTTCAAAAGAATACAATGAGTTCAATCTGAGCAATCTCGGATTTAACTATATGACTAATTATTTCTATAACGGTGATGTTTCATATATCTGCTATTCCGATAAGGATACTTATTCGATGCATATCGGAGTTTATGATAATAAAACAGGACAGATAAAAGAATCAATAGATATAGGCGGAGACTCTTATCCTTCTTCTATGGAAATTGACAAGAACGGTGACCTTCGTGCTTTCATCAATGTGTGGGGAATGAACGGTGCTTCTACCAAATGTGTTACATATGATCCTTTGACTTTAGAAGAAAAGAGCAGTGTCAATATTTCTGAAAAGGCATCATTTGGAAAAGAAGAAATGATAACTATGAACGTTACCTCTGAGGACGGTTTCCTGTATATTCTTACATGTGAATATGATTTTGAGAACGATGAAATGAAAATGAAGCTTCACAAGCTTTCGGAAAACTATGATGTTGTATACACACTCGATGATTTTTCAGATATGGAAGGCGAGCCGTCATATTTATTCATCAGGGAAAACGGCAACGTATGTGTTGCTACTACTGAAGATTATGAGTTGTATTACATAAACGAGCTTGATCATGAATCAGGTGCGGTAGTAAAGAGATATGAAGCAGAGTTTAAAGAAGAGGATGTTTCTTTTTGTCAGAACTACAAGCATGAGGGAAGTGATTTCGTTTATAAAACCTATGAAGGTATCTACGGATATTCTCTCGAAAAAGCTGAGGCAACAAAAATAGCATCCTTCGGTGATGTGATTCCTGAAAAAATGTCAGAATCATATATGTTATACGGTTATAACGATTCTTTGGTTATATATACCGAGGTGTACGGCGAATACGGAAAACAGTTTTTTGTTTATGATGCTGACGGAAATATAACCGATACTATTTCCCTTGAGGTTGATGAAGAAGAATACGTATACTATTCAGCGGTTTTACCTGACGGAAGCATCTGCTATGTTGCTGAGTACGGTGAAGATACAGGTGATAGTTATGTTTCAAGTTACAGACTGTACTTTGCTGATGAGACAGGAAAAGTTACAAGTAAGACAGAGCTCAGTAATATTGGCGGAGAAAACAGTTATATAGAAAACTTCTATGTCGGAGAAAACGGAAAGATATTTGTATGTTCCGCAAGATATGATGATGAGACCGGAGAGCAGAACGCAGTTATAGGTGTATATGACAATGAAGGCAAGGAAATATGCACTATCGATAGTGATATTGAAGGTATGTATATCAGTAACATAATCTCCAGCAAGAGCGGCGACTATATCATTTATTCAAGTGCAGAAGAAAATCAGACAGCTGCAAAGTTAGACTGTGAAAAGGGTGCTATAGGTGAAAAATGTGATTTGTCACTGCCTATGAATTCACATGTGATCCGTGGTGACGGCAGATATGATATATATTATATGACAAACGAAGGTGTATACGGAAAAAATATAAAGGACAAAGAAGGCACCGAGATTATAAACTGGATAGACTCAGATATGAACAGCGATATAGAAGCTGTTGCTATTGCAGGAGAAGATGATATTTACTGTCTTTCCGCTGATTATGATAATGGTGATTATACTATAAACAAACTCAAAAGAGCTGATGAAGAAACACTTAAGGCAGTACAGAACAAAAAAATAATAACAATAGCTTGTTACGGACTTTATGATTCTGAGATGTATGAACGTATTTCAGAGTTCAATAAGTCAAACGACACTTACAGAATAAGAATCAACGACTACGACAAGTACACTGAGTTTGAGGATGATACCTACATATCAGGCACGTTCAGGTTAAACGACGATATAACATCAGGAAATATCCCGGATGTTATCATGGGCGGATATGAACTGGATATGGCTTCTTATGCTGCCAAGGGTGTGCTTACAGATCTTAATCAGTTTTTAGATAAGGACGATGAGATCTCAAAAGATCGTTACTTTGAAAATATCTTTTCTCTGAATTCAAAAGACGGAAAGCTTTATCAGATAACACCAAGCTTCAACATTTCGGCTCTGACAGGTGCTACATCAGTTGTAGGAAGCGAAACAAAGTGGAACTTTGATGAATTCTTCAAGTTTACAGAAAAAGGAAATACGTTTTATAAACTTCCTAAAGAATCGCTCGCAAGCAATATGATCAAAGAAAACCTTGCAGAATTTGTTGATTTTGATAATAAGACATGTGACTTTAACAATGATAATTTTATCAGACTTCTTGAGCTTGTTGAAAAGGAAGGCGTAGAAGAGCCTGATAAAGATCAGCTGATGAGAGATAATAACGCTGAAGAAGAATATGCAAGAAGATTTGTTGACGGAAAGTGCAGACTTGAATTTTTGTATATGTACGGGTTTGAGCAGATCCTTGGATTGCAGCAGGGTGAAATCTCAGAAGAAGTTACGATCAAGGGATTCCCGTCAGAAAACGGAAGCGGAATTTCGGTTATGACATCAAGTGCTTTCGGAATATGTGAAAAATCTAAAAACAAGGAGGGCGCATGGCAGTTTATACGTCAGTTCCTGCTTGAAGATTATCAGGATTCACTTGTTGAAAACCGTTCGTATACGTTCCCTCTTATGAAGTCATCGTACGAAAAGCTTGAGAATAAGGCAATGTCAGGAGAGAATTCAGGTTATAAGATAACAACCCCTGATGGAGACTATGTTGAGATGAAGCCGCTTGACGAAAAGACTGCTGAAAAAGTAAGAAAAGCCATAGAGCTTGCTGACCGCACAATCGTATCTGACGAAAGAATCACAGAGATTCTTGATGAACAGTTCACAGAATTTTTTGCGGGTGCAAGTACAGCTTCAGAGACAGCGGAAACAATACAGAAAAAGGTTTCTCTCTATCTTAAGGAAATAAAATAATTATAATCATAAAAAATACATCTTTCTGTTTTAAAGGCAGAAAGGTGTATTTTTTACACTTTATATATTGAGAAATTTTTTTTACTATGATATAATATAGTGAACGAAAAAAATATTTTCTCGTTCACTTGAATTTTTGAAAATATGTTTGTGATGAAACCGTTCATAAGCATCGGAAAACGAAAAGGAGAACACAATATGAAGAGAAAACTACTCATAAAAAAAACAACTTCCTTTTTATCAGCAGCTTTGTTTATGATGTCGTTTTCGGGATGTGATACGGATACCGGAAGCTCCGTGTCAGAGGTTCCGGCCGGCAATACAGACAGCAGTGCTGCTGAAAACAAAACATATGATATAGTAAACCCGGGACAGACGGTAAGCTTTCAGAATATAGATACTATATGCTGTGATGAAGAAAGCATATATGTTTATGAGCTTCCCGGCGGAGTTGTAGATAAGGAATACGCTCAGGTAGCTGATGTTTCTACCGGTGAGGCAAAGGACATTGACCTTAGCGGAATAGATTATATGTATGTGCAGTCAATATGTCTTGATGACGGCGTGCTCTATGTTATATACAAGGATAATAACGACGTTCTTAAGCTCTGTACATATGATATATCAGAGAAGAAAATGATTGCAGATAAGCAGATAAGCAATGATTCTGAGCTTTCGTGTATCAGAACTGACGGCAAAGGCGGAATCACAGCGCTCAGGACGCAGTTCGGCGATGGGATCGTTTCCTATATGATGAAGTATGATTCCCGGACTCTTGAACAAAAAGACGAAATAAACTTAAGCAGTATTTTTGTTGCTGAAGAATCAGAAGTGGTTTTTGATGTTTTTTCTTCTTCAGATGGTTCTGCTTTTGTCTTTTCGGTTGAGTATGGCATGGACTATACGATGATACCGAGATTTTATAAGCTTGACAGCAGCGGAAACGTGATCTATATTTATGATGATTTTGATACGGAGTACGGCAGCTTTGCAGGTGCATACGAGGGTGATAACGGAAATATATTTGTCTGTATGACAAAGGATTATTCTGAGTATGTCATAAGAGAGATAAACATAGAAACCGGAGAAAAGGAAAATCTTTACGAGGTTATAACTCCGAGAAATTCACGTATTCTGGGTGCGGCAAAGGTTTCCGGATATGACCTTACATATATCAGCTCATCAGGACTTATCGGATATTCCTTTGAAACAGAAGAGTCTCAGACGCTTCTGAAGTTTGGTGAGGATGTTGATATTGCTTTCAGAGAGGCAAGCAGTATCTCATCACACGAAAGCAGCGTAGCCCTGTATACAGTATCAAGTGTTGAAACAGGCAGAGTATTTACTGCTCTTACAAACGAGGGAAGATATGTTTCAAGATCAGAGCTTCCTGCAAAAAAAGGATATGCTTCAAAGTTCTGCAGTCTTCCCGGAGGAAGAATATGCTACTCTGAAACGTACGATCCCGGAAGCGGAAAATCAACCATAAGCGGATATAATGCAGCATATCTGTTCCATACGGCAGACACTGATCTGGGCAGTGAAAAGGTTTTTTCAATAAGCGAGATAGACGAATACGGAGACGCAAGTATACAGAATCTGTGCTCTGACAGTGAGGGAAATCTGTATATGTGTTTTCAGATTTTTGAAGAGGATGGAGTATCAACTGTTCTTTATGTTACTGATGACAGCGGCAAGGTTCTTCACAAGCTTGCTGCCGATAAAAAAGAGATGTTCATAACTGATCTGATAATAACCGACGGGGACGATTATGTTCTCTATACGGATTCCTCAAACAACGTGAAAAGCGCAGCGATAGACTATGAAAACAAGCTTTTTGATACAAACAGGGAGCTTGAGCTTGAAGAAAATGCTGATATCGTTTCCGGTAACGGAGAGTATGATTTTTATTACAGAACAAGTGATTCCTTATATGGATATGACTTAACGGCGAACGCAGGAACAAAGCTCTTTGATATGAATAATATTCCGTTTGATTCCGGTGTCATGGATATGTGCGTTGTAAACGACCGGAGGTACGCCTTCAGTACATATGACAGCGAAACAGGTGAATCATCAGTCATAATCATAAACGAGAAACAGTAACCTCAGGTCCGGTATTGTAGTGAATGTAAAAATATTTCTGAGTTTACTATAATAAATTCTGTGATGCAGACAGTTGACTTTTGAAAACTGTTATGATATAATCATTTGTGTTTGATGTTCTGGTTATCAGAAAATATTAAACGAAAAAAAGTTTTTCGCTATATATTCAGAAAAAAGCTATGATCGGGTTACGTTTTACGTACAGTAAAGGCAGTATTACGATAAAAACATTCAGAGAGCAGACGGCCGGTGTGAGTCTGTGTTTTGATATTGCTTCGAATTTCGCCCCGGGAGCTTCCTGTGAAAAGCAGGATGTGATGTCGCATTAAGACATGGCTGTTTTACAGCGCAGAGTGGCAGCTTTTTATGGCTGCAATTTTGAGTGGTACCACGGAAATCATAATTCCGCCTCATTGTTTTTACATAGAGGCGGTTTTTTTATTTTTAAGGAGGTAAAAAAATGAACGAACAGATTGTTCAGTTACAGCAGGAATTTGAAAAGAAGCTTGCTGCAGTATCATCGGCAGCAGATCTTGAAGAGATTCGTATTTCTTTTTTAGGTAAAAACGGTTTTGTTACCGGACTTATGAAACAGATGGGAAAGCTTTCTCATGAAGAAAAAAAATCCTTCGGACAGGAAGTAAACAGCTTCAAGGGTATCTGTACTGAAAAAATAAACGAAAAGCAGTCAGAGCTTGCAAGGCTCGAAATGGAGCAGGAGATAAACTCCATGCCTGACTTTGACGTGGCTATTCCGCCGCAGCTCGCACGAGGCTCATATCATCCTATAACCCTTGTTCAGAGAAAGTGTGAAAAGATATTCCGTTCCATGGGCTTTACTGTAGAGGACTACAGTGAGGTTGTAACAGACTATGAGTGCTTCGAATCGCTGAACATTCCGGCGTTTCATCCGGCAAGAGATATGCAGGATACATATTACCTCGAAAACGGTCAGCTTCTGAAGTCGCAGACATCGGCAGCTCAGAATGCCATCTATAAAAAATACAAGGATGCTCTCATAAACGAAGGCAAGCCGATAAGAGCTATCTTCCCTGGAAGATGCTTCAGAAATGAATCAACAGATGCCTGCCACGAAAATACATTTTTCCAGATGGAAGGTGTAATGGTAGACAAGAATATATCTATCTCAAACCTTATTTTCTTCATGAAGACCATGCTTTCAGAAGTTTTTGAACAGGATATAAAGGTAAGACTCCGTCCCGGCTTCTTCCCGTTCGTTGAACCCGGCTTCGAGCTTGATATAAGCTGCCTTATCTGCGGAGGAGATGGTTGTCCTTCATGTAAGCACAGCGGCTGGCTTGAACTTTGCCCGTGTGGTATGATTCATCCGAACGTGCTTTCTGAAGGCGGTATAGATCCTGATGAGTATACAGGCTTTGCTTTCGGACTCGGTCTTACAAGACTTGCTATGATGAAGTACGGAGTTAAGGATATACGTGATCTTAATGCGGCAAGCCTTACAAACCTTTCGCAGTTCACTGATGATAAATAAGGAGGTTTAATCAATAATGCTTATTTCAATTAACTGGATCAAGGATTTTGTTGATCTTGAGGGTATAAATACAGACGAACTTATCCACAAGTTTTCGCTTTCCACAGCAGAGGTTGAGAACGAGATTTTCTATAAGGGAAGCGATATAAGCGGTGTTGTGGTTGCCGAGATAAAATCAGTCGAGGATCATCCCGAATCAAAGAAGCTTCATCTTCTCAAGGTGGATGCAGGAGATGATGAGCTTGTTGACGTAGTATGCGGCGCACCTAATGTACGTGTAGGAATGAAGACTGCTTTTGCTAAACTCGGCGCACAGATAGGTGATATAACTATAGCACCGAGAGCACTTGCAGGCTTTACATCTCATGGTATGTGCTGTTCAGAGAAGGAGCTCGGCATAAGTGATGAGAACGCAGGAATCATGGATATAACAGATGATATTCCTGTCGGAACAGATATCAAGAGTGTTTACGAAATAGACGACATAATCTTTGAAGTAGATAACAAGTCACTTACAAACCGTCCTGACCTCTGGGGACATTACGGTATAGCACGTGAAATAGCAACTCTTGCGGACAGACCGTTAAAGCAGCCTGAGGTATCAGATCTTTCAGTATATGACAATCTTCCGAAGATAGACATAAAGATAGAGGACAGCCTCTGTAAGCGTTATTCAGGAATAAGGTTCGAAAACATCACAAGAAAAGTAAGTCCGGTAAATATGCGTATACGTCTTTTCTACTGTGGTATGAGAGCAATAAACTATCTTGCCGATCTTACAAACTATCTCATGCTTGAAATGGGTCAGCCTATGCATGCCTTTGACTCACGTAAGGTTGAAAAAATACGAGTAAAGCGTTTTGATAAGCCTTTTGAATTCAGTACGCTTGACGGTGTTTCAAGACATATTGACGAAAACACACTTATGATATGCAACGGTGATACACCTGTAGCTATCGCAGGTATCATGGGCGGTCTTGATTCGGAGATAGTTGATGACACAACATCTCTCACACTTGAGTCTGCTAACTTTGACGCTGTATCAATAAGAAAATCATCATCACGTCTTTCCCACAGAACTGACGCTTCGATGCGTTATGAAAAGAGTCTTGACCCCGAAATGACAACTGTTGCAGCTGCACGTTTTGTAAAGCTTCTTTCTGAATACGACAGCGGAATAAAGGTTACTTCTGCTCTTACAGATGAGTATGCAGAGCGTTTTGACAAGGTAACACTTGACTTCGATAAGAACTTTGTTGACAGATATACAGGAATTGAGATATCCAACGATACTATTGTAAAGACTCTTACTTCACTCGGTTTTGCAGTAAAGCTTGAAAACGACAGATTTACTGTTGATGTTCCGTCATGGAGAGCTACAAAGGACGTTACAATAAAAGCTGATATAATAGAAGAGATAACAAGAATATACGGCTATGACAACTTTGAAGTGAACACTGCTTCTGCACCGCTCTATCCTGTTCGTGTGTTTGAAGAAAAGAACGTTGAAGAGCAGATCAAGGATATACTTGTAAAGCGTTTTTCACTTCACGAGGTACACTCATATATATGGGCGTATGCTGACGAATACAAAAAGCTCGGCATAGCTGTTGAAGAGAACGTAAAGCTCAGAGGAGCGGCTAACCCTAATATCGAAACTATACGCCGTTCGCTTGTACCTACACAGCTCTGTCAGGTAAGATCAAACGTTTCATTTGCTTCAGACTTCGGTATCTTTGAGATAGGAAGAGTGGTTGACGGTCTTGATGAAAACGGTCTCTGTAAGGAAAAGAAGATGCTCGGAATAACTCTTTTCTCAAAAATTCTCAGTGCAGAGGAGCTTTACTTCAGACTTACTGATATGCTCTCAGTAGTTATTGACGATATCAGACACAAGCCGCTTTCATACAGAGGCATAGAGGCTGATCATGATTATGTTCATCCTAAGAACTACAACGCTGTACTCTGCGACGGAAAAGAACTCGGAAAGACAGGACTTGTTTATCCGACAGTACTCAGAAAGATC
The DNA here is from genome assembly GCA_015066815.1 of Ruminococcus sp. Lineage (GTDB taxonomy): Bacteria > Bacillota > Clostridia > Oscillospirales > Ruminococcaceae > HUN007. The sequence continues at coordinate 67,845 of SVNR01000002.1, read as the reverse complement.
GACAAAAAAGCAAACGTTGTTTTTGCTGAGCTTGATATAGAAGCAATCGTAAATACATCAAACGCAGGTATAAAATATATCGAAACCTCAAAGTTCCCTTCGATAGATGTAGACCTGACCTTCGTAAGCGATAAGTATGCTCCTGTAAAGGAAGCTATAGAAGCAGCAGGCTCAGAGCTTATCAGAAACGTAAGCGTTGTCGGAACATACAGCGACGATCAGGGCAAGTCAATAACTGTACGTCTTGGCTTTGTTCATCCCGAAAGAACTCTTACAAAGGAAGAGGTTATGGAGGTAGCTGATAAGATTATCGCTATCCTAAAGGAACAGGGAATAGCTCTCAAGGGCTGATAGCAAACAACATGTATAAAACAAAAAGGTGTGACCGTTTGTCCGGTTCACACCTTTTGCGTTTTATCAGAGAGTCACGGTAAATGATATCATACCGTAGTTGTAGTTTACTGTTATCGTTCCGTTATGCGCCTCGGCAATCGTCTGGGCTATGTTGAGTCCGAGGCCGTTTCCTCCTGTTCCGCTGTTTCTTGAGGAGTCAACCCTGTAAAATCTGTCAAAAAGCTTTGATATGTTCTCCTGAGAGAGCTCTTCGCACTTGTTTGATATACAGAACTTTATTCTGCCCTGGTTGTTTCTGAAAAGCGAGACGGATATTTGTGAATCAACGATAGAATATTTTATTGCGTTGTCTATGAGTATGGTTACAAGCTGTTTTATTCTGTCTTCATCACCATACAGCTTAAGACGGGGAGAAAGGTCGGCAACAAGCTCACGGTTTTCTTCAAAAGCAAGAGGCTCAAAAATAAGGCATATAGCAGAAACAGTGTTTGAAATATCAAACTCTGACATTTCCATTTTTATTTCGTTTGCATCGGATTTGGCTATATAGAGAAGCTCGCTTACAAGCTTTGACATTCTTGCGGTTTCGGATTTTATATATCTTAGCCATCGTTCCTGATCTTTTATATAGTCGTTCGGAGTTGACAGCACAACATCGGTGTTTGTAGCAATTACTGTGAGCGGTGTTTTCAGCTCATGGGAAGCGTCGGCGATAAACTGCTTCTGTCTGTTCCATGCAACCTCGATAGGCTTTATTGCCCAGTTGGCAAGGAATATACTAAGGAAGAAAACGCCGATGAGTCCTGTACAGCCTATAAAAATAAAGCTTATCATAAGTCGGTGGAGTGTAGAGATCTCTATGGAGCGGTCAAGAAGGATAAGTATTCTGCTGTTTTCGTATTCACTGCTTATTTTGTATCTGTACGAAACGTTTTCTATGGTGCATTTTCCTGAGGTGAGTTTGCCGGCAGCTATATCTGCTATTGTACTTCTGACTTTAAGGTCGTATTCACTTTGATTTTCAATACCGGTGTTATACTGAAAAAAATACTGGTATGATATGTCCAGCAGCTCGTTATTGCTTCCGAATTCGGCAAGTATATGGGAACGTATGAGATTACCGTCATATCGCGGTGGATTTTCGGGGTCCTTTGGCGGAGGAGGTTTTTGGGGCATATCCGGAAAAGCCGGTTCTGATGCAGCCGATATCAGATTTGCGGCATTTGCGGTTCTGTAGTATGGGATATCTTTTTTAACCGTGTTTCCGGGAAGATTCTGAACTGCTTCGATGTTTCTGTCAAACGGATTTTCATCACGATGAGGCGGTGTTTTTTTTGTATAAACAGCTTTTTGGTGATTTTCTATGAGTGTGTCCATTATTTCTTCAGATACATGTACTTCCGAGTTATACATCATAATATATATAGAGCCGAGAGTAGCAAGAAGTACAAAAGTAAGTATCAGCATGTTTACGAGGACAAAACGGATTTTCAGTTTTTTTATCATAGCCTGTTATCACTTTCCGGAGCTAAGGCAGTATCCCACGCCTCGTACAGTCTTTACAGTGACATCGGAGTTGAGATGAATAAGCTTTTTTCTTATAAAGGATATATAAACCTCTACATTGTTATACTCGGCGCTTGAGTCGTAGCCCCATATTTTTTCGATAAGCTGTTCCTTGCTTATAACTGCTGTTCCGTTCCGGATGAAAAACTCCAGTATGCAGAACTCCTTCAGACCGAGCTTGAGGGAGGCGTTTTTGCACGACAGCTCATAAGTGGACAGATTCAGCACGATATCACTGAATGAAAGCACGTTTTCACATATGGTCCCTGTGCTTCTCCTGCCGAGTGAACGTATGCGTGCAAGAAGCTCCTCAGTATTGAAGGGCTTTGTCATATAGTCGTCGGCTCCTATATCCAGACCGTTTACCTTATCGGCGATTTCGTCCTTGGCAGTCAGAAGAAGAACGGGTGTTGATATTTTTCCGATTCGCAGTGACCTGAGAACTTCAAAGCCGTTCATTTTCGGGAGCATTATATCAAGAATAATAACGTCATATATCCCTGACATTGCACAGTCAAGGCCTGATATTCCGTCATGACATACGTCAGTGAGATATTTGTTTTTCTGCATTATCTGTTCAAGCGCGTCAGCAAGTGCGACCTCGTCTTCTATTATAAGAATACGCATGTATATCATCCTTTTATAAAATATTTTCGAAAAATATAAAACTATATAATTTTCAATCTGTTATAGGTTTCTGAATGCAGACATCAGCTGTTCACAGACTATGCCTGCTGCCTTGTTTGCCTTATGTAAAATCTCAGCAGTAATGGGATTGAGCCGGTCGTCACTGAGTATAACTTTTCCTGTCAGAAAGTCAAATACTATTTCGTAGCCGTTGATCTCTGCGATGAACTGTACAGTATCAGAAGAAACGCATTCACTTGTAAAGAGATCATCGCCAAGAGTCAATTTTTCTACTTTGTCAGCAAACCGCTGTAGTTTTTCGGATGCATCTTGAACCTGATTCTTAAAACGCTCACTGTTAATCGCGTTCTGTGAAAAGAACACATCCTTAGTGTGCAGAACTTCGTTTGAAAGTATCGCGGCAGCTTGTTTTCGGATTATCTTCTCCATTGCTATGACACGTTCCGGAGTGAATACATCATCGCCCTGGAATGTGAACGAAAAATCGCAGAGTGTCCTGACGCGGTCACGAAGTGTATCGTTCATTGCCATCTGTCCGATTCGGGTAAAGTCGTCGCCGAGGACCGGTGCATATTCAAACAGCTTGTCACCGATGTTTTCAAAGTCTGTCATTGAAACATATGGCAGCATGGACAGGTTGAGATCAAATACCGGTGCCATGCCGATGATATCCAGTGTATCATTATTAAACAGCACTCCGTAGTTGCCTGCGTGTCTGTCCTGATTAAAGCAAATTGAATCAACCACTAGCATTTCGCGGAATGTCTGTGATGCACCGATGCTTTCAAAGTAATCAAATACATCCTGCAGGCTTTTTGCTTTCATAAGTTTTGAAAAGGATGCATAGCCGTATTGTTCGTTTGTGAAAAGGTTACATCTGGATGCAAGCTTATCATGCAGCAGAACTGTGCGGTACGGAACATAGTTATCGGGACTGATTATTCCGGCTATTTCGGATGACAGCATTTCACAGTACGGCTCAAGACCCGGTCCGTATTCATTGCCGCGCTTGTAGATGAAAATATCCGAGCCGAATGTGCCGCGTTGTTCTTCCTTACGGAAGCATTTGCGGAAGGAGCCTTCGCAGGCAAGTTCAGGTGAGGTGGAAGAGAAGTCTGCGGCATACATTCCGACTCCCTCAAATGCCAGTCGGGAGATCGTTTCGGTGAACTGATTCCGATACAGTGACACCTGCTCCCATGTCAGACTCTCACAGTCGGACTTCATCCAGAATGTATCATTGATCGTTGCAGCGTGGGTTGTCCGTATAAATCCTTCATTATCATCACAGCTCATCTGTCGCATTATTTTTTGCAGATGTGCATTGTGCTTGGAGGACTTCCGGGTATCGAGCCATGTGTTGATGTCATCAAATCCGATTGGCAATGCGCCGTGACGCTCCTTTTCAACAAACAGTACATCATCTGAGAACTCTGTTGACGGCTTCCTGTCATAGACTGCGACCGGATTATTTTTATTCATCAGGTAATACACAGATTTTCCTCCTTTGGTTTGATTTCTAACAGCCATTTTACCACACTATCCATGAAAAAGCAAGGGAAAAGGGAGTTGTAGTTCTTACATTAAGCTTAAAACAATCTACGGATTTCCTTTATTCTCAGCTGAGTATACGTCCGCCCAAAAACGATATTTGTCCCTGTTTAAAAAAAGTCTGAAAAAAAATTCAAATAATACTTGTAAAAAAACTCAAAATATTATAAAATAGAAGAGTGGGTTTAAAAAAGAAGAAAAAAACCTCACACCATAAAAACACATAGTTAATTTTGAAAGGAAGTTAAATAATGGCAGGTTTAAACAAGGTAACAGTAGATGATATCAGCGTAAAGGGCAAGAAGGTTCTCGTAAGAGTTGACTTCAACGTACCTCTCAAGGATGGCGTTATCACAAACGACAACAGAATCCAGGCAGCTCTTCCTACTATCAAGAAGCTTATCGCTGACGGCGGAAAGGTTGTACTCTGTTCACACCTCGGTAAGCCGAAGAACGGTCCGGAGGATAAGTTCTCACTTGCACCGGCTGCCAAGAGACTTGCAGAACTTGTTGATACAAAGGTTGTTTTCGCAAAGGATGACAACGTAGTAGGCGAAAACGCAAAGAAGGCAGTTGCTGAAATGAACGAAGGTGAGATAGTAGTTCTCGAAAACACACGTTTCAGAGGCGCTGATGAAACAAAGAACGGCGAAAACCTCTCAAAGGAGCTTGCTGAGCTCGTTGACGGCGAAGTTTTTGTAATGGACGCTTTTGGTTCTGCTCACAGAGCACATGCTTCAACAGCAGGTGTTACAAAGTTTGTTAAGGAAACAGCAGTTGGATACCTTATGCAGAAGGAAATCCAGTACCTCGGAAATGCTGTAGAAGTACCGGTAAGACCTTTTGTTGCTATTCTCGGCGGCGCTAAGGTTGCAGACAAGCTCAACGTTATTTCAAACCTCCTCGAAAAGTGCGATACACTTATCATCGGCGGCGGTATGGCTTATACATTTATCAAGGCTAACGGCGGTTCTATAGGTACATCACTCGTTGATGACGAGAAGCTTGATTACTGTAAGGAAATGCTCGCTAAGGCTGAAAAGCTCGGCAAGAAGATTCTTCTTCCTATAGATACAGCTATCACAGCTGAATTCCCGACACCTATCGATGCAGAGATAGAGATCGAGATCTGCGAATCAAACCAGATCCCTGCTGACAAGATGGGTCTTGATATCGGTCCTAAGACACAGGCTCTCTTTGCTGATGCTGTTAAGTCAGCTAAGACAGTAGTATGGAACGGTCCTATGGGCGTTTTCGAAAACCCTGTTCTTGCTAAGGGTACAATCGCTGTTGCTCAGGCTCTTGCAGAGACAGACGCTACAACAATCATCGGCGGCGGTGACTCAGCAGCAGCTGTTATGCAGCTCGGTTTTGCTGACAAAATGAGCCATATCTCAACAGGCGGCGGCGCTTCACTCGAATATCTTGAGGGTAAGGTTCTTCCAGGCGTTGACGTAATCGCTGAAAAGTAATCTTTTTCTCGTAAAAAAATAAAAGGCGGGGAATTCTCCGCCTTTTTATAGTGAACTTAAAAAAATACTATCAGCCGACATGCAAGGCAATAAAATACAATACAATAAAACAAAAGGAGTTTTTAAAAATGAATAAAGCATTAAGAAAAGCGATCATCGCAGGAAACTGGAAAATGAACAAGACAAGACCTGAGGCTAAGGCACTTCTCGAAGCAATAAAGCCTCTCGTAGCAAACGCTGAGAACAATGTAGAAGTTATAGCATGCGTACCTTTCACAAACCTTGAAACAGCTGTAAACACAACAGCAGGTTCAAACGTAAAGATAGGCGCAGAGAACGTTCACTTTGAAAAGAGCGGCGCTTTCACAGGCGAGATCTCAGCTGATATGCTTGTTGAAGTAGGCGTTGAATATGTAGTTATCGGTCACAGCGAGAGAAGACAGTACTTCGGTGAGACTGACGAAACAGTAAACAAGAGAACAAAGGCAGCTCTTGCAGCAGGCTTAAAGCCGATAGTATGCGTAGGCGAGCTTAAGTGGGAACGTGAATGCAACATCACAGAGGAAGTTATTGCACGTCAGATAAAGCTTGATCTCTATGATGTATCAGCAGAGGATGTAAAGAAGACAGTTATCGCTTATGAGCCTGTATGGGCTATAGGAACAGGTCTTACAGCTACACCAGATCAGGCAGAAGAGGTTTGTGCTTTTATCCGTGCTACACTTGAAAAGCTTTATGACAAGGCAACAGCTGATGCTGTAACTATCCAGTACGGCGGTTCTATGAACGCTGCAAACTGTGCAGAGCTTCTTGCAAAGCCAAACATTGACGGTGGTCTTATCGGCGGTGCTTCACTCAAGGCAGAAGACTTCAACACAATAGTACAGGCTGCTGTAGAAGGCTGATAAACACTGTAACGTTTTATTTTTGAAAGGAATTGATAGAAGTGGCTAAAAAACCTGTTGCACTTATTATAATGGACGGCTATGGTTACAATCCGGAAGAATACGGAAACGCAATCAAAGCTGCTAACAAGCCAAATCTTGACAAATACATGCTTGGTCCGAACACTGTTATCGGCGCAAGCGGACTTGATGTCGGACTTCCCGACGGTCAGATGGGTAACTCAGAGGTAGGTCATACAAACATCGGCGCAGGACGTATAGTTTACCAGATGCTTGTAAAAATCTCAAAGTCAATAAAAGACGGAGACTTTTTTGAAAACAAGGTTCTCTGCGACGCTATGAACAACTGCAAGGAAAAGGATTCTTCACTTCACCTTATGGGTCTTCTTTCACCGGGCGGCGTTCACAGCCATATGGAGCATCTTTACGGACTTCTTGAGATGGCGAAGAAAAACGGACTTTCAAAGGTTTATGTACACACATTCCTTGACGGCCGTGACGTTCCGCCCTCATCAGCAGCTGACTTCATGCAGGAAGCAGTTGACGAGATAAACAAAATAGGCGTAGGCTCAGTTGCTACTGTAGCAGGACGTTTCTATGCAATGGACAGAGACAACGCCTGGGACAGAGTAGAGAAGGCATATAACGCAATGGTTTTCGGTGAAGGCGAGCAGGCTTGCTGTCCTGTACAGGCAATAAAGACTTCATATGAAAACGGCGTAACAGATGAGTTTATGCTTCCTACAGTAACAGATAAAAACGGTATGATAAAAGAAAACGACAGCGTTATCTTCTTCAACTTCCGTCCTGACCGTGCAAGACAGCTTACACGTACTTTTGTAGATCCTGAGTTTGCAGGTTTTGAACGCAAAAACGGATTTTTCCCGGTACACTTCGTATGTATGGCTCAGTATGACGCTTCCATGCCGAATGTATCTGTTGCATTCCCTCCGGAACAGCTCACAATGACTCTTGGCGAGTATCTTTCATCACTCGGAAAGACACAGCTTCGTATAGCAGAAACACAGAAGTATGCTCACGTTACATTTTTCTTCAACGGTGGTGAAGAAAAGCAGTTCGAGGGCGAGGACAGGATCCTTATAAAGTCTCCTGACGTAGAGACCTTTGATATGAAGCCGGAAATGAGCGCATATGAGGTAACTGATGCAGTAGTAGACGCTATAAACGCAGATAAGTATGATGTGATAATCCTCAACTATGCAAACTGCGATATGGTAGGTCATACAGGTATTTTTGACGCTGCAAAGGCTGCTGTTGAAGCAGTTGATACATGCGTAGGCAGAACAGTTGAGGCTGTACTTGCAAAGGGCGGTGTAGCTCTTATTACAGCTGACCACGGAAACGCAGACAAGATGTATGAGGCTGACGGAAGTCCGTTTACAGCGCACACAACAAACCTTGTGCCTTTTGTAGTTGTAGGTAAGGACTGCGAGCTTCGCGAGGGCGGAGTACTTGCTGACATAGCTCCGACAATGCTTGAGCTTCTCGGAGTACCACAGCCTGCTCAGATGACAGGCAAGTCACTTATAAAATAAACTTTTTTATAAAAAACACACGTTTTCTTAAGCGGAAACGTGTGTTTTCTTTTTTGATAAAAAATAACAAAAATTCTTTGTATATGCGTGAAAACAATTACATTATATTGTAATTATAAAAAAATTAGGTACAATTTAAGCTAAGTTGTACAAAAAAATCAAGCCTTTACTATAACCATTAACAAACTTTTCAAATTAGCTTTACTTTATATAAAAAAAATATTATAATATTAACAGCGATAAGTTATAGTTGCGGATGTTTTATGTTTGATTTTTCCGCAGCATGCGGCTTATTTTGACCGATATGTCACTGTTTAGGTCTTGTTATATGTTAAGTATATACAAAACCATGGTTCTGCAGTCGTATCGGTAACAGGTATTTTATTAAACAGGCTTAAAATCGTTTTAAGTGAGAATTAGGAGGAAAAGGCAATGTCAAGTAAAAAACTTAGAAGAGTTCTTGCATCAGTAGCTGCAGTAGCTATGCTTTCAGGTGCAATCGCATCACCAATGTCCGTATTTGCCGGTGAACAGTTAGGTCAGGTAGACTTCGACGAAGGTATCGGTCTTCCTTGGCATATCTGTGAATCAGCAACAGGTAAGATGACTTTTGATATATCAGGCGGAGCTTATAACGTTGAGATCGTTAATCCGGGCGGAAAGTCAAACGGTGGTGAAGACAGATGGGACTGTCAGTTCCGTCACAGAGGACTTCACATTGAACAGGGTCACGATTATACTCTTACATACGAAATCACATCAAGCTCAGCTGGTAAGTACTACACAAAGATCGGTAACCTTGACGCTATAACAGTAGGCGCTGCTGACGCAGGTGAAGTATGGCACAACCACGGTGAGGTTACAATCGAAAGCAGCAAGACCGGTAAGACAACAAAGAACGTTACTTACGGTGAAGGCTGGAGCCTCAACGAGATCGGCGCAGGCGAAACACTCAAGGTAACAGCTAAGTTCACAGCAGCTGCTACACTTGAAGTTGCTGAATGGGCATTCCACCTCGGTGGTGACGGACAGTACACTCCAAGCGAATGCTTCCCTAAGGGCACAAAGATCACATTTGATAACATGTCACTTATCGATAACACAAGCGAAGAGTTTGACTACAAGGCACTTCCTGACTACGACTGGAAGGATGTTGCAGTAAACCAGCTCGGTTACGTTAAGGGCGTTAAGAAGCAGGCTACATATGCTCCTTCAAACGGAGAAGACGGCAGATACAGAGAGTCCAAGAAGGGCAGCGGTACAGTTCCTTTTGAAATCAAGAAGGGCGGTACAACAGTATACGAAGGTACATCATCTGCAGGCTTTGAAGATAAGGATTCAGGAAACTACACATACGTTCTCGACTTTACAGAGTTCGATACAGTAGGCGAAGGCTATACTGTAGTAGTTGACGGCTGCGAAAGCTATCCTTTTGCTATCAACTCCGGTGATAAGCTCTATGAAGGTCTCTACGAAGACGCAATGAACTACTTCTACCTCAACAGAAGCGGTATAGATATTGAAGAAAAGTACGTTGTAGCAAACAACTATGACAATCAGATCGAATCAGCTAAGAACAGCTTCGTTTCCGGTTCAGCTATTTCCAAGTCAGGACTTGCTCGTGAAGCAGGACATCCTAAGGACAACGCATACATTCAGTCTGAATGGGTATTTGCATATGAGACAGACGGTTCTGACGTAGAAAGAACAAAGACACAGGATGTTACAGGCGGTTGGTACGACGCCGGTGACTACGGTAAGTACGTAGTAAACGGTGGTATCTCTGTATGGACACTTGCAAACATCTACGAAAGAGCAGTAGCAAACGGTTTTGCTGACAAGTACGGTGACAGCACACTCACAATGCCTGAAGCAGGAAACAATATTCCTGATATCCTTGACGAGTGTAAGTACGAAATGGACTTCTTCCTCAAGATGATTGTTCAGGAAGGCTCCAACAAGGGCATGGTATACCACAAGATGCATGACTTCAAGTGGACAGGACTTGCAGTATCTCCTAAGGATTCTACAGATCTTTCAAACGGTAAGGATCCTGATAAGGGTACACTTTATCGTATTATCAAGCCAGCTTCAACAGCAGCTACACTTAACCTTTCTGCTACAGCAGCTCAGATGTCACGTCTTATCGAGAAGTTTGATCCTGATTATGCTAAGGAGTTAATCGAAGCAGCCAAGACAACATACGAAGCAGCTAAGAAGAATCCTGACGTAGCAGCTCCGCTCGATCAGAACGTTGGTGGTGGTCCTTACGGTGATACATACTTCGATGACGAATTCTACTGGGCAGCATGTGAGCTCTGGCTTACAACAGGCGATGACACATATCTTGCAGATATGAATGATAACAAGCACTACCTCGAATTCCCTCATCAGCTCACAGGCGGTGAAAACAACGGTGACGTTGGTTCATTCAACTGGGGAAATGTTCAGGGTCTCGGTACAGCATCACTTGCATGCAACTACAGCAAGCTTCCTGAAGATATGAAGGAAACTGTATTCAAGAATATACTTGACACAGCTGATAAGTTCATCGAGATAGAAGAATCACAGGGTTACGGTATCCCGTTTGCTCAGAGTGATATGTCCGAACTTGACGGCGGCAAGGGTTACACATGGGGTTCAAACTCATTTGCAATCAACAACGCAATAGTTCTGGCTCTTGCTTATAACGTAAGCGGCGATCAGAAGTACCTTGACGGTGCATCAGTAGGTATGGACTACATCATGGGACGTAACGCTATGGAAAACTCCTATGTAACAGGTTACGGTACACACCATACAACATTCGTTCATCACCGTTACTGGTCAGCACAGATGGATGCAAACCTCTTCACACTTGCTCCTTCAGGTGTTCTCTCAGGTGGTCCAAACTCTGCAATGCAGGATCCATACGTAAAGGGTGCTGGTTATGTAGTTGGCGAGACAGCTCCACAGCTCTGCTACCTTGATCACATCGAGTGCTGGTCTACAAACGAATGTACAGTAAACTGGAACTCACCACTTGCTTGGATGGCTGACTTTATGACAACATATACAGACATCGAAACAGCATGGAATGGTAAAGAACCTTCCGATGATCCGGGTACACAGGATCCGCAGCCAGGAGAAGACTTAAAGGGTGACGTAGACCTCAGCGGCGTAGTAGATCTTTCAGACCTCTCTACACTTGCAGTTTCTATCCTTGAAAAGACAACTATCGAAGGTCAGGGCGGAAAGAACGCTGACGTAAACGGAGACGGAAAGGTAAATCTTTCAGACCTCGCAAGAATCAGACAGTATCTTTCACACAAAATAGAAAAGTTTTAATAAACGCTTTTTAAAGATAAAAAACCGGGCTCTTAAGCAGAGTCCGGTTTTTTTATTAACGTCAGAAAAACTTTGATGTTTACTGACCTGTTTTACGCATATACAGCTTCTGTCTGACGTTTTTTCATCTTTCGCCAGCTGAAAAAGCCATATATATCATTAACAAGAAAAGCAGCAAAGCATACTACTACCGATATGTATCTTATGTCCTTCATGCTTATCGGTAACCAGAGCGCTATCAGTATGATATCATTAGAAGCGTATCCAAGTGCAAAAAGAGGACTTCTTCGAAACGTAAGATAGACCGCTATAAAGCTTGTTGTTACTGAAAGCGTACTTGGGATTATGTTTGCAGTACTGAAAAAAGAAAGAATATAGTAAAAAACTACGGTCACAGCCCCTGCTGCTATCCACATCCCAAGAGCTTCTTTTGAGCTTATACTGTTTACTTTTACTTCTGCTCTGTTACCGTTATAGGGGTTTTTAAGCCATGATATCAAAGCAAACACAGCCATAGGCATGGTCATTCCGAGATAAGTGATCATTTCGCCGTAGTAAGAAAAACGGTATGAAATAATTCCGTATAGTATACTGAAAAAAACCATAAGCACTTGTCCTGTGGGATTTCCTTTTGCGTTAAAGATAAGTGATGTTACGCCTATAAGTGAGGCAAACAGAGTAAGCACGTTTTCTCTATCAAATATAAAAAATGAAATCAGTATAAGAAAAACGGAAGAAGACCATAAAAAAATCTCTGTTTTTGAAAAATAGTTTATTATCTTTTTAGCTTGCATCAAGTAACCTCCAAAAAACAAGCATCCGTATACACATCTTCTGAGACCTTATGATGTGTAAACGAATGCTTTATGCATTCCTACCCGGTGGCAGTGTCATTGTTTTCTGATTATAGCATAACTATAAAAAAAAGTCAATAATATTTTTTTAATAGATGTCAACTTATAAAAAGTAGTCAGGTTGACATACGCTTATCCATATGATATACTTAAGAAAACACGGAAAAACCACGCTTTTTACAGGAGCTGACATGTTATGAAGACAAAAGAAAAATTAAAAAAACTTTTTGAGGAAAACAAGGGCTGTTTTATATCAGGGGAAGACATAGGAAAAAAACTAGGCTGTACAAGGTGTGCAGTGTGGAAAGCAGTAAAGTCCCTGCGTGCTGAAGGATACGATATTCCTGCAATACAGAACAAAGGATATTGTCTTGCAGAAAACAACGATATAATAACCGAGGAAAAAATAAGAAAGCATCTCGATACAGAAAAAGTAAAAGAAATAAATGTTTTCAGAAGCATAGACTCAACAAACTCCGGGCTTAAGACTCTTGCTGCGAATGGTGCACCGGAGGGAACACTTGTTATATCGGAAAACCAGACTGCAGGACGAGGACGGCGCGGAAGTAGCTTTTTTTCACCGGACAACACAGGCATATATATGAGTCTTTTGCTAAGACCTGATATACCTGTTACAGATGCCGTAAAAATAACAACCTCAGCCGCCGCAGCAGCTGCTGAGGCAATAGAAGAACTAACAGGGATACCATCAAAAATAAAATGGGTAAACGATATATATTTGCGCAGGCGCAAGGTGTGCGGTATTCTGACTGAAGCTGCAACAGACATCGAATGCGGGAGGGCAGAGTACGTCATACTCGGGATAGGCATAAACGTTTATCCTCCCTCAGAGGATTTTCCTGACGAAATAAAAAACACTGCAGGATGTGTTTTTGAAGAACGTATAAGCGACATGAGGAGTATGCTTGCGGCAAGAGTAATTTCATATTTTTTCAGATACTACGAAGAGCTTGAAAAAAATACGTTTTTTGAAAGCTATAAGAAACGCATAATGTGGATAGGTGAAAAGATAAATATCATATCTCCGTCAGGTACTGTTCCGGCTTTTCTTACAGGGATAAACGATGACTGCGGACTGCTTGTAAAATACGCTGACGGAACAGAGGGTGTTGTTACAAGCGGAGAAATAAGCATACGAAAAAAACTATAATATAAAAACAGAAAGAGTCAGAAAAATGAACAGGACTAAAAAAACAACATCGCTCTGTCTTTGTGCTTTGTTTACGTCTCTTATTTGTATAGGTGCGTTTATAAAGCTTCCTCTGTCAGCGGTGCCTCTTACGCTTCAGTATGAGTTTACAGTGCTTGCGGGTCTTCTGCTCGGAAAAAAATACGGAACACTGAGCGTTCTGGTATATCTTATTCTTGGACTTATCGGGTTTCCGGTTTTTTCGAAGGGCGGCGGTATATCATATGTTCTTATGCCTGATTTTGGATATCTTATAGGTTTTTTGCCGGGAACATATATAACAGGCATGATAGCAAGGAAGTCATCAAAACCCGGGTTTAAAAGACTGCTTGCTGCTGTTTTTTCCGGCATGCTTGCGGTGTATTTTTTCGGAATGCTTTACTTTTATGCCGCAAAAAACATATGGCTTCCCGGTGATGGTATAGGAGTCGGTTTTTTGTTTATAAACTGTTTTCTTGTACCGGTGCCCGGAGATATAATAATGTGCGTTCTCAGTGCATTTGCAGCGGTAAGACTTATACCGCTCACAGAAAAATATACTTCATAGATTAAAAGCCTGCCATACAGTTAAGGATAATTGTATGGCAGGCTGTTTTTATTGGTTAGTCTGAAGCTTTGCAATGAGATATGTATCATCGGCGGAAAAAAATTTGTTTTCGAACTCGAAACGCCAGAAAATAATGCTTTCTGTATCAACAGTAACTGTTTTATCGGTCTGATACCCCTCGATATTATCAAGACCGAGGACTATTTTTCCGGTAACTGTGTTTTTGTCTTCATCAAAGGACATCGCCCTAATGCATATCTCGTCATAGTCGAAGTCGATTTCGGGATCATCGATCGGAATGTTCACTCCGATAATAAGCTCGCTGTTTTCATTTTTCTGCATGGCTTCAAAGGCTATTGGAAGATTTTTTTGTGCGAGGACAGCTTCTATACGCAAGGACTTGAGCGAGTTTCTGAAGTCAATTTTTCCACGTATATCATAAGGTATCTCGTTTATAAGATATCCTTTTCCGTTTTCCGCATCATCTGCACTCAGATAGAGTATCGGTACAGCAAGCTCCTTGTCTGTTTTACTGAAGCTGTCAGGATAGGCCTTTTCAACAGGGATCCATGAAAACTGTACTTCGGATTCTTCGTTATATACAACGCCAAACCCTGTAACACAGTTTTCATCACGAAGCTCTGTAAACCCGCATATAAGATCTGCTATCTGAGAAATAACGCTGTTTATAAAATCAAGATCATCTTCTTCTACGTTTATAACTGTAAGCTCTCTTGAGCCTTGCTGGACAAGTCCGCTTGTCATAACATCAAAACGGGTTTCATCTGACATGGACGGGTATGCATGGACTCCGTACATGTACTTATCAAACAGCGGAAGTCTTGCGGAAGTATGGAAGTGCACCCATTCAGAAGAAAGTATCGTACCGTTTGTTATACACAGAATAATAGGAGAGCGGACAATGTTTACAGCGTCTGCAAACTGAAGCAGTAAAGTAGCTATTGAGTTTTCAGAGCCTTTGTTTAAAAACGTCGATACAACTATGCATTTTTTGCAGTTTGTTAATATGTGCTCTGTTGTTTCTTCGGGTATGGGATGAACAGGATAATAATCCTCAAGATCCTCAGGATCAACAATAAAAAGCTTGCATAAAAAAGCTGCTTCTATGTATTCGTTATATCCGTACAGTACTATTGTGTCCGGTTCTGCATTGTTTATGTTGTAAAGGATAAGGTCGGGAACTTTTTTTACAAGTGATATTATTGTTTCACAGGAGGGAACAGATTCTTCGCTCAGAAAAGGTACAGCATATGAAAAGGGCTGACGATCGGCTGTTCCGTGTTCGGGAAGAGAAAGCTCACACAGCGGTTCTGAAGGGTATTTTCGGTTCAGATAATCCGTAAAGAAGGTGTTGCTGTTTCGTTTATCGAACTTTTGAGCGATTATTGCAGCAGCGTTGATAAAGTATCTGAACATTCTGCGTGTACTGTACAGGTTTTCGTCCTCGTAGAGCTCGAACGTTCTCGGAAGCTTCATAGGAAGCTCTTCCTGATTAGAATCCATGGCGTTTCTGAAGAAGACTGCAGCTGCGTTTGCAAAGTAAAACTTAAGCTTCGGGTTCTTGGTTCTGATAAACAGCTCAAGATGCTTACAGAATATATTGTAGGCTTCGTTTGGAGCAGTGAATGTTTTTAAAAGAAAAACATGTGCTATCTCTGTTAAAAACTCTATGTTTCCCTTTACCATAGGAAGCAGAAGATCTGCATAATGCTCAGCCTGTTCGAGATTTCCGGTTTGAATAAAATATCTTACAAGCATTCCGTAGCTTGTATGCGGAACTTTTCCGCATGAAAGATTTCGTGATATGATATCAGAAAGTATTTTTTCAGCTTTTTCTTCCTCACCTGACAGAAGAGCTGAGGTAAGCTCGGTATTTTTCTCACAGGCTTTGCAGTCGCTTAGCTCGTCTGTATCTGATTCCTTCCACAGAGTCATATATTCGTTTACTTTTTCCGGAGCGGATATGAAGGAGTATCTTGCCTTCATGATATAATACGCCCTGAGCGAATATCCGAAGCTTATGCAGTATTCTTTGAATTTTTCAAAAAAGTTTTCTATATCGTTTGCAGATACCTGAAAATAATCAACACATGCTTCTATCATCCACTTGAACGCAGTCATAAAGTGTAGCCTGTCATGTATGTCCGGATGCTCGTTAAACAGCGCCATATACTGTGGAAACATAATAATAGCACTGAAGTTGTCGGAAAAAACAGATTCTTTTATATATGCATATCGCAGCTCAAGAGACTGTTCATAGTTACTGCGGTTATCAGCTGCAGATATGCATTGTTTAAGATATCTCAGACGTTCCTCACCTGCAGAAAGCGTTTCAAGATAGGTATAGTCGAACATTTTTTTATAATCCCCATTCTATCAGTTTTATAAGATCTTCGTTAGCTATCGAGAGGTCGCTTCCTGAAACAGGAAAGCCGCCGGTTATGAGAGCGTTGAAGTACAGGATGCGTACAAAAGTCTGGATTTTTTCCGGATTGTCAAGGTGCGAAAGCTTTGTGATTATTGAATTGCCGGCGTTAAGGTACAGCATGGCAGGAGATATGTAAAGCAGTTCTTCACCAAGAGAATCGAGCATATTAAGAAAGATCTCGTCGGAATTTTGTTTTGTTTTTTCGATTTCTTTACTGATTTCGCCGTCAGAGTTAGTTGTGTAGAGTGCAGAGAGCTGTGACGGACTGAAGTTTTTTATGCATACGCTGCAGTCATACTGTTCGAGAGCTTTTGTTGCAACAAGCCATAGAAAAAACAAATCATCAGTTTCGTCCGGATCTTCAAGCATGGTGTTAAGAAGGTTTGTGTTTATTGCTTCAGTATGAGCAAGATTAAGCTTTTCGAGCATGGATATTAGCTCCTTGTCGTACACAAGACCGCAGTTTACGAGCAGCTCATCCTTTTCGCAGAAAACGGGCTTTAGCTGACGGAAGGTTTCGGAGTCCGTAGTATAAAAAATACTGTAGTCGTAGTTCATCAGCATTTTTCCTTTTCTGATGCCAAAGCTTGTTTCAAAGTTGAAGTATGGCATAAAAATCTTAAAAAGGCGTTCGTTTTCTGCAGCGACTGATTTCAGTGCAAGTCCATGAAGTGATACTATGCGGGCAAGCAGAGTCGGGTTCTGTATCGAGATTCTTTCGAGATACGATGAGATACACTGTGATATTTCTTTTTTAGCTGTATCAAGAAGCTCGTTTCTGTAAAAGTCCTCTCTTGACGCAGTCGCGCTGAGCTTGTCTGTGTTGAAGAAGCATTTCAGAAAAAAAGCCCACTCAGGAAGAATAGAAGCGCCGTCCTCTGTCAGAAGTATGTTTTTAAGGTATATTCGGTGTTTACGTACAGATGCTGCCGAAACAGTAAAGGGGAGTATATATGCCACACCGCTGAAAAGACCGCTTTCAGATTCAAGCGGAATATAATCAAGAAAATCAAAGTCTGTTCCGAATATGTGTCTTCCCATGGACAGTACGTTCTCACGGTCGCTGGTGCTTGTCTTGTTGAAAAGCGGATTTGCACGTGCAGAAAAATTTCCTCTGGTTACATATATGGGGTACTGTACAGGGAGTCCGTAGTATCTGACGGTTCCGAGAATATCTGAAAAGGAGAACAGGCTTTCAGAAGAAGGCGAAGGCTTTATATATATTTCGGTGCCCGTCTTCATGTCATCGGATATTTCGCTTACTGTATATTTTCCGTCTGTAAAGCCATGCCATTCGTATACCTTGTCAGGAGTCTTGTATGAACGTGTTCTGAGGGTTATTTCGGGTGTGACCATAAAACAAGAAAGTATACCTATGCCGAAGCGTCCTATAAAAGACATTCTGCTGTCACGTTTTGATGACTGTCCTATGACCGATATGAACTTGTGGATCTCTTCTTCGGTAAGACCGCTTCCGTTATCTCTGAAGGTCAGTGATTTGTTTTCTTCTATTATTATGTCTATTCGCGGGTCTTCAAAGCTCTCGTATGATCTTCTGAGGTTTATTGCGTCAACTGAGTTCTGAAGAAGCTCTCTGATAAATACCTTTGGAGTGCTGTAAAGATGGTTAGAAAGGATGTCGAGCATGCCTTTCAGATTCACGTTAAAAACATATTCTTCCATATTGCTGTAATTCCTTCTGTATTCTTTAAAATCTATTCTGCGTTTACTATATAATAAGTGAAAAAATTATTTTTAATATCAGCCGGTGTGCAGGTGATAAAAAAAGACATATAACACTTCCGGCAGAAAATATGTTATATGCCTTTTTGAAATAAATCCTGTTCAGAAACGCGGTTTAGTTTGCGTCTGCTGTAGTTGTAACTGCAGCCTGATTATCTGTGTCTGATTTTTTTTCTATGAACTCAGCTACAGAGAAGCCTTTTATGTTGTCCTTGGTAATAATCTCATACCAGTCCACATCACCTGAATTGATTTCGTTTATTATTTCTACCTCATCGCCTTCATATATCTGGGTAAGTGCTTCCGCATCATAATAAGCATCACTGCGCACGTTAAGAGAGCTTCCTTCGTCAAGGCCGGAAACTATACCGATGACCTTGGACTGTGCTGTGTCTGCGCTGTAGATGATTACTTCAAGCGGTGCCTTGTCAGTAGAATCGTTATCAAACTTGAAGTCAGCGTGCATCTGACAATTGTCGTTTTCAAACATCTTGCTTACATAATAAAAAGCATCTGACTGATTAAGCTCCGGAGCCGGCTTTGTAAACGCAAGAACTATTTTGAGTTCGTCGTATGTCATATCGCATGAAGCTACAGGTGTTATATGAGCATTGCCGGTTACGATAACCTTTGTGATGACAGATTCATCAGTAGGGTTTTGATCTGCTGTACTCAGTGTTACCGAAGTTTATATATGAAACAAGTGTTGTTGTATCGGATACTTTTAAGCTATACTGTTCGCCGAGAACTTTTTTTACTTCTCCGAAGGTCTGTCCTATAAAATCAATTGCGTTGTAGTGAACCTGTGAAGAAATATCATCCTCAGGTGTGCTGCTGTCAGTGATGTCCGTAACAGAGCTGTCAGAAACAAAGGATTGTTTCTTATCGTCTTTGCCTCCTGTGAATTTAAAATAAATAAGTAAAAGTGAATACGCAAAAACAAGCACTGCAAGAAGTATAACGCATACGTTGATAACGTAAGATGGTTTGCGTACAGCAAGGGCTTTTTTTGTTTCCTGGTCAAGCTCAAGATCTATGTATTCGTAAGGTTCACCGCACTTTTTGCATGTGTCGGCTTTTTTGGGTATTTTTGCTCCGCAGTTTTTACAAAGTTTTTTCATTTTTTATCACCTGTGTATTAGATTTTTTTGAAAATTCTGACCATGTATGTTTTGTCTGATATAAATCGTTTGTAAAAAGTTTTATATATTTTATTATATAATATTTTGAGGTTTATTGTCAATACAAAAAATGATTATATTCAAAGCAACTACATGAAAAATCCGTAAAAATATGTTGCAATTGACTAAAATTGAAAAGGAAAAGAAAGTTTTTGAAGAATAATAAGAAAAACGGGGAGTACTTTATCTGAAAAAATAAGATCCCGAAAGAAGCAGCTTCATCGGGATCAAAAAAAATCAGATTTTTTCGTTTTTCAGAATAGTTTTCTTTTTGTTGCGTTTCTGATTATAGAGAAGCTCGTCGGCTTTTTCGAGGATTTCAGAAAGCTGTATTTTGTCGCTGCATTTGAAGGTGTATATACCTATACTCATATGAATGTAGTAAGGTTTCGTGCAGCTGTCGTTAAACTTTTCAGTTATATCCGCAATACGGTTTGTTATCTTGTTTATGTTTTCTGAATGACCGAGAAGGGCGAAAACTGCGAACTCATCTCCGCCTATTCTGCCGATGATATCGGTAGTACGGAAGGAGCGGTTCAGTATCTCTGCCATGCTCTTGATAGCATAATCTCCGTCCTCATGACCGAAGCGGTCGTTTATTATTTTCAGGTTATCCATATCTGCAAAAACAACTATTGCGTTCTTTTCTGCGTTGGCAGGGTTACTGATAATAGCCTGTGCGTTGTCAAAGTAACCTCTTCGGTTGAAAACGCCTGTAAGCTCGTCGTGCTTTGATATCTGTTCAAAGTTTCTGCTGTTTTCCTTTTCGTTTGCAAGAAGCATCTGCCAGTTGTTGAGTGTTGAATGATACTTGAGAGCAGTGCTTATCTGAAGAGCTATTTTGTTAAGATAACGGTACAGCTCAGGTTTCATGTCACATACAAGCAGGCCGTATATTTCTTCGTTTGAAAAGAGCGGGCTTATTATGAGAGTTGTAGGTGTATCTTTAAGAACATAGGTGTTGTCGATTACTTTGTCCGACTTTATGGATATACTGTTTCCGAAGTATTTTATGTCTTCGTGCTCCTGAGAAAACTTGAGGAAGCAGTTTTCAGGAGGCGTAAAGACTGCGTTTTCCGTATGTCTTGCAGGCTTGTCAAAAAGAAACATATAGCTTCTTGATATACCGAGAGAATGAAGTCTTTTCATCACCGGATACAGAGCCTGATCTGTAGTTTCACCGGTGACTATAACGTCGTTGACGATGTAGTTTATCGTGGAGTCATTAAAAAGTATAGATCTTATCTCAGAACGGTCAGTTGTTCTTTTGTATGTTGAAAACTCTCTGTATATCTGAGCAAAGATAAAGCCAAGCTCATCCGAATAAGAACCGCTGCTTGTGATTCTGCAGTAAACTGTATCTATGATATTGAAAAGAGTATCTACAGGCATTACTGAGAGTATATCTGTTGATATAATATCGGCAACAGCGTTCTGAACAGCTTTTTTATAGTGCTTGGGTTTTATAAAAGCGTCATAGTCAAAGATTATCTCAAAAAAGTTTGAGAAAGCAAGAAGTATTCTGTCAAACTCAGCATCTGAAAAATGATGTCTGTATCTGAGGGAGTCCTTTTCGTTAAAGATATAGTTCATATAGTCTTCAACAGAAAAAGCTGCCAGCTGAGCTCTGCTGAGCTTTGTGTCGGAGAAAACATAGCTCAGCTTATCATATGACGAGTTTTTGCAGCCGCATGAATTTCTTACGATAAGACTTGTGGGTATGGTTATATGCCTTACCTCGTCTGATGAAAGCATATCAGGTATCATTGATACAGCAGTGTATCCCAGATCGTAGTTGTCTGCGTTTACTGTGGTAAGCAGGGGATAGAGATTCATTGATGTAGCTGAGTTATCAAAGCCTATAACGGATATGTTTTTACCTACGATGTACTTTGAGTTCTTAAGAACACGATAACCGCCCTTTGCCATTTCGTCGTTTGCAAAGCATATTGCGTCTATCTGCGGATTGTTGCGGATAAGCTCTGAAACAACATCATCGCTGTATTCGGAAAAATCTCCGTATACTATCATGTTGTGGTCTATCGGCAGACCGTTTTCAAGAAGCGTATCGTGATATACAGCAAGCCTCTTGGCTGAGTCAGCATTGTGGGCAGAGCCGCTTACAAAAGCTATCTTGCGGCAGTTGTGCTTGTGTATAAGATGGTTTATGGCTTTTTTGAGACCTTTTTCATTATCAAACCTTATTGAACTGTATCCGGGATGCTCTGAGGATATTGTAAGAACAGGAGTATCAGAAAATCTTTTTAAGAACTTTTCTACCTCCTGGTCGGCGAGTGTGTTTCCGATTACTCCGGTCATTATCATCAGGTAGTCAAGGTTTTCTTTTCCGCCAAGATCGTATATCGTGTTGTACTGATAATAATACGGAGACTTAAGCGGATCGTTGTAGTCGCCGTTAAGATGCATTCCGGGAAAGATTATAAGATTTGCGTTGAGATCCTTTGCTGCGGCAGCAGCTCCTGTACATACGGAATGAACCGACATATCGACAAGATTACTTACATAAAGACCTA
Source organism: Ruminococcus sp. (assembly GCA_015066815.1). Classification (GTDB taxonomy): domain Bacteria; phylum Bacillota; class Clostridia; order Oscillospirales; family Ruminococcaceae; genus HUN007. Next base: position 45,948 of record SVNR01000002.1, on the reverse strand, counting down.
TATTCAGTCTTGATTCGCTCATGTTTTGTTCTCCTAAAACTAATTTATTGTTTTCCGTTGCAAGCTGTTTATATTGTATATTATTCTTATGATATCACAATAATAACAGTCTGATTTTTTTATGAAAAATTTACTGTAAAATATTTTTAAGCAGTGAGATTTTCGGTGTCAATAAATTACAGCAAGAACACATAAGTGTATGTCGGGCGTTTATCTGAAGTACATAAAAAGCTGACACTTTATCATTCCGTTGTAGAGCTTTCTTCTCTTGTCGGCAGGTCTGCCGAAAAATGTTTCAAAGCTCTCATGTGGTGAAATGATATAGTATGTGTTCCCTTTGTCTTTTGAAAATTTTCTTCCCATGATCCTGTACAGCTCTTCAGCCTGTTTAAGCTCAAGCATACGTTCGCCGTAAGGCGGGTTGCATATAACAACGGCATTTTCGATATCGTCAAAGCTTCTGATATCAGCCCGGCTTGCTGACAGCTTTGAGGTTATGCCTGCTTTTTTTATATTGTCGTTTGATAGTGTGATGCATTCCTCGTCAATATCAAACCCTATGCCGTGAAAATCAACGTCTCTCTTTACAAGAGAGATCGCACGCTTTCTTTCATCAGACCATATCTTTTCATCAGACATTCCCCACTTTTCAGCGGCAAATCGTCTGTTGAGTCCCGGTGCGATGTTAAGCGCCTTGAAGGCGGATTCTATGAGAAACGTGCCGCTTCCACAGAAAGGATCGCATACAAAGCTGTTGTCACGTACATGTGCAAGGTCGATTATGCCTGCGGCAAGAGTTTCTTTGATAGGGGCAAGGTTTGAGTTTCTTCTGTAGCCGCGTTTGTGAAGTCCTGCTCCGCTTGTATCAAGATATATGGTAACGGTATCCTTCATGATGCCGAACTGTATCTGGTGTACAGCGCCACTCTCCTCAAGCCAGTTTACTCCGTACTTTCCCATAAGACGTTCTGCTGCGGCTTTTTTTATGATAGCCTGACAGTCAGGTATGCTGCGAAGAGTTGAATTAAGAGAATATCCCTTTACAGGAAATGCTTCGGTTTTCCCTATAAAATCTTCGAGCGGGATTTTTTTTACTCCCTGAAAAAGCTCTTCAAAAGTATATGCCTTGAACTCTGCAAGCTCTATAAGTACTCTTTCGGCTGTAGACAGGCAGAGATTTGCTCTTGCGATGATATTGAAGTCGCCCTCGAAGGTAACACGTCCGTTATCGGCCTTTACGTTTTCTGCGCCGATTTTTTTTGCCTCAAAGCTGAGTACGCTTTCAAGACCAAAATGACAAGGGCAGGATAGTCTGAACTTATCCAAAAAAACACGTCCTTACAGTAAAAAAATAATGGTTGAATATGCATTTGTTTTCGTAAACATATACAACTATTATATCATATGTGATGATGTTTGTTAAGGGGTTTTGTAAAAAAATTTAAAATTGTTAAAACTTTATTAATTTTATGGTCATAATTAGTGTATCCCACATAATTGAATATGATTTGTAACGAAGAACTTAGCGTATCTGTCATTGTTTACTCGGACTTAAGTTATGAAGTAAAAAAATCCCTGTCCGGTGATTAGGACAGGGATAAGAATACATAAAAACAACACAGAACCTGAACGACTCTGTGCTGTTTTTTCATTTGTTATTAGCCGGTATGCACTAAGCTTTCATAGTTATCGTATGTGCAGGGGAGTAATAATCATAGAGTTTTTCTGTCAGTGCACATTACAGTATACATCTGTTGATTTGTAGTAGCCGTGGTTTCCACCCGGACATCCGGAGGTTGCTATCTTGCCTGAGTATGAGCAGTATCTTGCGTTCTTTATAACTGTTTCACAATCAGGGAATTCTTCCTTTATAACATGATTATTTGCGTAGTAGCCGTATACATCTCTCCATATCTCTGCGGAATTTGAGTTTATAATCGCCTCTTGGTTCATTCCGTAGTCATAGCCTATCCAGAGAGCCGAAACAGTATCGGGAGTAAGACCTACGAACGTGATATCACGCCAGTTTTCTGTTGTACCTGTTTTTCCGGCAATCGGTACATTAGAGAGCTGAGCTGCTGTACCTGTACCTTCTGTTATTACCTTGCGGAGAAGCTTGTTCATGATATATGCGGTATCTTCGGAAACTGCCTGTTCGCCTTGTCTGTTTTCGTTATCTATTATGGTTTCGCCTGTTTTTACGTCAACAGCCTTGTTTATGATACTTGCCTTGTAGTATAAGCCGCCGTTTCCGTAAGGCATATAAGCGTTTGCAAGGTTTACCATTGTGGGGCCATGACTTGTACCGCCTACGCAGAGAGGAGAGTAGTTAAGGTCCATTGTAGGATCAAGGTCAAGGTGAAGCTTCTGGGTAGCAAAGTCAAACACCGCCTGCTTGCCGTATGTGTTTACTATCTGTGCAGGGAGCGTGTTGAGAGATTTCTTGAGGAAGTAGTCAACAGGGTAGTATCCCTTTGATGGGTATCCGGTATAGTTCATAGGCCATTCTTCCTCTGCTGCAACGCCTGCTGCAAGCGGTATGTCATAGAAGTGACTTGACCATGTGATAAGATCGTTTTCGAGTGCATAGCCGTATGTGGTAACAGGCTTTATTGTTGAACCGGGCTGACGATGACTTGAGGTAGCCCGGTTCAATCCGAGGCTTATCGTTTTAGGACCTATCTGTCCGGCAACTCCGAGTATATGACCTTCGTAGTCCATTACGGCAAGAGCAGCCTGAACTCTGCGCTCATCCTCAGAGTATGTATCCGGATCTGCATCAGAAAGTGCTTCCGGGAAGTGATACCAGGTACTGAACTTATTGTCAAGATGTGCCTGAAGCTCCATATCTGCCGAAAGATAAAGCTTATATCCGCCGCTGTTGAACATGCTTCTGCCTTCTTCGATACGTTCGAGTCCGTGTACCTCCATGAGGTATTCAGCAAACTCGTTTATTGCTGTATCTACAGGCCATGAGGTTACCTCAGGATTCCGGAAGTCGTCATCACTCTCGGTAAGCTTTATATAATCAGGGTTCTTTTCTTTGAATCCGGGCATTGTTGTAAGGAGGATAGGCTGTGCAACAGCTTCTTCGTACTGGTCTGCCGATATAACACCAAGCTCGAACATCTTGTAGAGACATGTGTTTTTTCTCTTGGTGTTAAGTTCAAAGTCGATAGTAGGATTGTAATCATTCGGAGCCTTCGGAATAGCTGCGAGAACAGCAGCTTCAGCTATAGTAAGCTCAGAAGCTGTTTTTCCGAAGTAGCCTATGGAAGCAGCTTCTATACCGTACATCTGGTAGTCGTCTATCTCGCTGAAGTAGATCTCGTTGAGGTAGGCACTGAGTATATCATCCTTGGTGTAGTTCTTTTCGAACTTCATTGCAGTAAAGATCTCACGCATCTTACGATCCCACGTCTTTGCATCGTCCCGTGTTACGTTCTTGATGAGCTGCTGTGTTATAGTGGAACCACCGTATATATCACGCTCTATGCCGAGGGTGTTGAGTGCGAGGTTAATAATAGCGCCGGATGTTCTCTTGAAGTCAACACCCTCGTGAGAATAAAAACGCTCGTCCTCTATACATACAAAAGCAAACTTTACATGATCAGGAAGCTCTGCAAGGTTTGTAGGGATCCTTATTTCATGTGATGATGTTGTTGCCTTGTATACAAGCTCATACTCTTCGGTTTCCTTATTCATGGTATAGATGTATGAGCCGAAGTTCTGTTTAAACTCCGAAAGAACAACGCCCGGCATCTGATCCATAAAATCAAGAAGATAAACCGCAACAGCAGTTCCGACTATTGTGCCGGTAAGTATAAAAATAAGAAAAAGCGAAAAAACAGTTGTTCCGATAATGGAAAAGAGTTTTTTGACAGCAAAAATTCCTATATATACATTACGGACTTTTTTTGACTTCGGAGGATCGCCTCCGTAAAACTCTCTTTGTCTGCGAAGCTTTTTGTTTTTTCTGTCTTTTGCAAAGTCATCAATGTTTTCCCTGTACTGTTCGGAAATCTCTTCTTTTATGTCGGCCATTCTTTCTCTGAACCGTTTTCCGAAGCTGTGTGTACCATCAGGCAGGTCATTTGATTTTTCTGACTCAGTGTTATTGTTGATATCATCCTGAACGTATCCGGTGTCATCGATCTCGTCTACAGGCTTATCGATATAGTCATCGGAGAAGCTTTTATTGTTTTTCATTTTGTATTCCTTCCTTTTTGTTGTTTTTATAGTAAACTGTGAATAGATATATCGTTTACTAAAAAAACAGCACAGAGCTTAAACTTAACTCTGTGCTGTTTTGTGATTAAGATGTGGTTATAATAATCAGAGTGTTTTTATACAAAAGTTTTTCTATCAGTGTACATAACAGTATTCATCTGTTGATTTGTAGTAACCGTAGTTTCCACCCGGACATCTTGAGGTTGCTATCTTGCCTGAGTATGAGCAGTATCTTGCGTTCTTTATAACTGTTTCACAATCAGGGAAGTCGCCCTTGACTGCATGCTCGTTTGCATAGTTACCATATACTCTTTTCCATATTCCGGCTGAGTTTGCTCCTTCGATTGCCCATCTGTTCATACCGACGTCATAGCCTATCCAGAGAGCCGAAACAGTATCAGGAGTAAGACCTACGAACGTGATATCACGCCAGTCTTCAGTTGTACCTGTTTTTCCGGCAACCGGCACATTCCAGAGCTGAGCTGCCGTACCTGTACCGTCTGTTATTACCTTGCGGAGAAGCTTGTTCATGATATATGCGGTATCTTCGGAAACTGCCTGTTCGCCTTGTCTGTTTTCGTTATCTATTATGATTTCGCCTGTTTTTACGTCAACAGCCTTGTTTATGATACTTGCCTTGTAGTATAAGCCGCCGTTTCCGTAAGGCATATAAGCGTTTGCAAGGTTTACCATTGTAGGACCTGTACTTGTACCGCCTACACAGAGAGGTGAATAGTCAAGGTCCATTGTAGGATCAAGGTCAAGGTGGAGCTTCTGGGTAGCAAAGTCAAACACTGCCTGCTTGCCGTATGTGTTTACTATCTGTGCAGGGAGTGTGTTGAGAGAGTTCTTGAGGAAGTAGTCAACAGGGTAGTATCCCTTTGATGGATATCCATCGTAGTTCATAGGCCATTCTTCCTCTGTTGCAACACCTGCTGCGAGTGGTCTGTCATAGAAGTGACTTGACCATGTGATAAGATCGTTTTCGAGTGCGTAGCCGTATGTGGTAACAGGCTTTATTGTTGAACCGGGCTGACGATGAGTCTGTGTAGCCTTGTTCCAGCCGAGGCTTATCGTTTTAGGACCTATCTGTCCTGCAATACCGAGTATATGACCTTCGTAGTCCATTACGGCAAGAGCTGCCTGAACTCTGCGCTCATCCACAGAGTATGTATCCGGATCTGCATCAGAAAGTGCTTCCGGGAAGCATGCCCAGTCCTCAAACATGTAGTCAAGATGCGCCTGGAGCTCCAGATCTGCCGAAAGATAAAGCTTATATCCGCCGCTGTTGAACATGCTTCTGCCTTCTTCGATACCTTCGAGTCCGTGTACCTCCATGAGGTATTCAGCAAACTCGTTTATTGCTGTATCTACAGGCCATGAGTTTACCTCCGGATTCTGGAAGTCTTCATCGCTCTCCGTAAGCTTTATATAATCAGGGTTCTTTTCTTTGAATCCGGGCATTGTTGTAAGGAGGATAGGCTGTGCAACAGCTTCTTCGTACTGGTCTGCCGATATAACACCGAGCTCGAACATCTTGTAGAGACATGTGTTTTTTCTCTTGGTGTTAAGTTCAAAGTCGATAGTAGGATTGTATACGTTCGGAGCCTTCGGGATAGCTGCGAGAACTGCAGCTTCAGCTATAGTGAGCTCGGAAGCTGTTTTTCCGAAGTAGCCTATGGAAGCAGCTTCTATACCGTACATATGGTAGTCGTCTATCTCGCTGAAGTAGATCTCGTTGAGGTAGGCACTGAGTATATCATCCTTGGTGTAGTTTTTCTCGAACTTCATTGCGGTGAATATTTCACGCATCTTACGTTCCCACGTCTGCTCATCGTCTTTTGTTACGTTCTTGATGAGCTGCTGTGTTATAGTGGAACCACCGTATATATCACGGTTCATACCCATTGTTTTGAGTGCAAGGTTTATAATAGCGCCGGCTGTTCTCTTGTAGTCAACACCCTCGTGAGAGTAAAAACGCTCGTCCTCTATACATACAAAAGCAAACTTTACATGATCAGGAAGCTCGGCAAGGTTTGTTGCAAGCTTTATGTCGTGTGATGCTGAGGTGGCCTTGTATGCAAGCTCATACTCTTCGGTTTGCTTGTTCATGGTATAGATGTATGAGGCGAAGTTCTGTTTAAACTCCGAAAGAACAACGCTCGGAGTCTGATCAATAAAATCAAGAAGATAAACCGCAACAGCAGTTCCGACTATTGTGCCGGTAAGTATAAAAATAAGAAAAAGTGAAAAAACAGTTGTTCCGATAATGGAAAAGAGTTTTTTGACAGCAAAAAGTCCTATATATACATTACGGACTTTTTTTGACTTCGGAGGATCGCCTCCGTAAAACTCTCTTTGTCTGCGGATTTTTCGGTATTTTCTGCCTTTTGAGAAATCATCGATAATTTCCTTGTACTGTTCGGAAAGTTCTTCTTTTATGTCGGACATTCTTTCCCTGAACCGTTCGCCAAAGGTACGCGTGTCATCCGGCAGTTCATTTTCTTCTGTTGTTTTGTCGTTCTTCTGTTCGCCTTTCTCCGTCTGATCGTGCACAGGCTCCTGTTCTATGGGCTCAGTGTCACCGTTGATATCATCAAGAACGTCTCCGGTATCATCAATCTCATCTATGAGCTTATCGATATAGTCATCGGAGAAGCTTTGGTTTTCTTTGTTTTCCATTATGGACTCCTTTCAGATGCAGAACGCTTTGTAACGCTGTTTTTACAATTAAAACTATTATATCACAGAATAAAGTGTTTGTTAATATATTTTCTTCGAAACACTTTGTATTTTGTAAAAAAAGCTGTAAAACAATATTTTTGCAAAAATTAATTTGTGGAGTATGACGGTGAGACCTCTGTTTCCGGCATCTTGTGTTTTTTGCTGCAGTATTCTATGTTTCCGGATTTGTAGTAGCCTTTTCCTCCCGGAATACATTTTTTTGAGGCGGGCAGACCGGTTTCGGAGCAGTACTCAGTGTATATTACTGAACTGCATTCCGGAAAAACAGCATCAGATACGAAGCTGTCAGCAAAGTTTCCGAAAACGTTTTTCCATATCTGTGCAGAGCTTGCGTATCTGAGTGCATATGGGTTTTCTGCGTTTTCATATCCTGTCCATACGGCAGAAACAAAGTCTTCGGTAAGCCCTACAAACAGTATATCTCTGTAGTTTTCGGTAGTGCCGGTTTTTCCTGCGTTTTGTTTGTTTTTCAGAAGAGCTTTTTCTCCCGTGCCGTTTAACACAACTTCACGAAGAAGCTTGTTCATAATATATGCCGTATCTTCTCCTATGACCTGTTCGCCCTTTATAGTGCTGTTTTCAAGATATACACGGCTTGAGGAGGAGTCTTTTATCCGGCTTAGTATATGAGCCTCGTAGTAAACTCCGCCGTTTCCGAACGGCATATATGCGTTTGCAAGGTTCATAAGGGACGGTCCGGAGCCTGTCGCCCCGATGCTCATGGCTGCGTATGTAAGATCTGTATCGGGATTCAGTCCGAGCTTCATTTTCTGAGTGGAAAAATCAAATATATTCTGTATTCCGAGCATGCTGCATATCTGCGCCGGTGTTGTATTATATGATTCGGCAAGCAGGGTATATACCGGAAGTCTTTCGCCGGAGGTTATGCCGTTATAGTTTTTTGGCCACTCTGAAGCGTCGGCTACTCCGGCCGGCAGGGGAGAATCAGTGAAAAAGTGCGACCATGATATAAAGTTGTTTTCGAGTGCGTATCCGTATGTCGAAACAGGTTTTATAGTAGATCCGGGCTGACGGTGTGCGTCTGTTGCGTTGTTCCAGCAAAAAGAACCGGGTTTCTGACCTATCCCGCCTATGATACCTTTTATACTTCCTTTATAGTCCATGACTATTGCGGCGGCTTCGACCTGTTCCTCTGTTATGTTTCCGTTTTCATCAGTATATACTGCTGTTTCCTGCGGAAAAAAAGTGTGGTCTGAAAAGTTTTTTTCAAGCTCTGCCTGGACTCTGTCGTCAATAGTCAGGAAAAGCTCATAGCCTCCGTTCATGAATTCCTTCATTCCGTCCTCACGGCTTAAGCTCTTAAGCTCGCATATATAATCACAGAACTCCGAAAGAGCAGTATCAACATACCATGGGGTAGGCTCCGGGTTTATAAAGTCTATAGTACATTCAGCTATATCGAGCTTTCCGGAAAGGTTTTCCGGAGAAACAAAGCTTAGTCTGCTGCGCTTTGCGTTTTCATACTCATCTGCTGATATATAACCGAGCTGAAACATCTTTCTCAGACAGTAGAGTCTTCTTTCGGAGTTCTCTTCAGGGTTCAGGAGAGGGTTTCGCATGTGAGGGTTTTGAGGTATTGCGGCAAGACAAGCGGCCTCAGCTATTGTAAGCTCCGAGGCAGTCTTCCCGAAGTAGCCTATGGAAGCAGCTTCTATTCCGTACATGTTGTATCCGTGCTCTGTCTGACCAAAATAAATTATGTTGAGGTATTTTTCGAGTATCTGTTCTTTTGTGTAGTTTGTTTCGAGAGTTACTGCTCTTGATATTTCGCGGAGCTTTCTGTCTATTGATAACTCGTTGTCAGAGGTGATGTTTTTAACAAGCTGCTGTGTAATTGTTGAACCTCCGGTCACCTCGGAGTTCATAAAGCCTGTGCTTCGCAGAATTTCCTTTATGACCGCAAGGGTGGTCATTTTTATATCTATTCCGTCATGGGAATAAAAGCGTTCGTCCTCTATACTTATAAAAGCGCCTTTAACGTATTCGGGCAGGGAGGAGGCGTCTGTTTCTATTTTTATATTTCCCGTGTACGGAGTTACCTTATAAACAAGATCATATTCATTTGTTGTGCTGTTTATGCAATAAATATATGAAGAGTTTTCCTTTTCAGGCTCGGGGATAGATATCTGAGTGACGTTTTCAAGCTTGTCTGAGGCTATGAATACAGCTGATATAGAGAATATAACAGCTGTTACTATCAGAATAAGGGCGGTGGATGTTATTGATGTGATGATTATCCAGAAAAATTTTGCTGCTTTTCCGCATTGTTCGTTCATAGTGTTAAACATCCTCCTTTTCTCCCTGTCTTTTCTATAATTATAGTATAAAACAAAGAGAAAAACAATATGTTTTGTATGATGATGTTTTATTTTTGTCCTGAAAAAATATTTTTTTGTTCAATATATGGTAAACGACAAATGAAATGGTCGTTCACTATAATTGATCTGCCGCAGAACGGTCCGGTGTGGATTTTTTTCCTTGAGAGATATGTGCTGCAAGGAAAATCAGCAGGAGAGCGGCTGCATTTCCTGCTGCAGAGCCGGAAAAATCAATAAGTACATCTGTGGGACTGCCGCATCTTCCGTCGGTAAAAAGCTGATGCATTTCATCTGACGCTGCGTATATAAGGCAGAAGGAAAGCGAGGCAAGAAGCTTTGAGAGCTTTTTTTTCAGATATATATCAGCGTTTAGAAAGCTGAAGAAGCCGAGAACGGCATATATTGAAAAATGTGCCGCTTTTCGTACATAAAAGTGCATACCTTCTACTATTTCCTTCTGCTTTTCGAGTGAAAGCTCTTCGAAGCCGTCTATAAATATTTTTGCAAGAGTTTCAGTAACTCCTCCGCTGATATTTCCCGAATGTGTACCGTTTTGTGATGAGAACAAGAAAATTACGGTCATACAGCCTATAAGACAAAGCATAAGTAAAATTTTTTTTAACATAAAAACTCCTTGATTTCTGAAAAAGTCAGTATTTATAGCGAATGAAAATATATTTTCGTTCACTATATTTTACTATAATATAACATAAAAATCAATATTTTTCGATTATGTAAGGATAAAGAAAAATATTTTTCAATAAAAGTATTGTAACCGGAGTTATAAAATGTTATAATTATAGAAGTCAGTTTGTTTTAAACAGATTTTATACACATAAGAACAGAACTAAGGAGGAATTTATTTTTGCCTGAAAACATAAATATCAAACTGCTTGTAAAGAGGATTCTTTCTCTGCTGAGTATCGGGTACATAGGACTGATGATATTTCTTGCGTATTCGTCGCTTTATTACGACATAAAAATAACAAACAAAACCTCGTTTGTTATTCTTGAGATTTTTCTCGGTCTTTTGTTCGGCGGAACTATGCTGTATACCCGAAAACAGATACTCACCTCGATAGCAGGAATTTTCGGATTACTTTTTTATCTGCCTGTAGTTATTCTTTACTACAGTAAGGAAAACCTTATACTTCTTATTCCGCTCGGGATAGTTTCCGTTCTGGTGTTTTTCTTCAGCGGAGCGGGAGAGGGACTAAAAACAATACTCGGTACGATATATCTTCTTCTCTATATAATATGCATACTGGTGTATTATCTTTATATCTCTATTTTTGCGGGAAGTACGGTTGATGTTATAACTCATGAATCGATTTCTCCGTCGCAGAACTACCGCTGCTATGTGCTTGATATCACAGACACATCTGAAGGAACGACCAAAGTGATCATAGAACCTAATTACGGTGATATTGTTTACAGCAACATAACCTTTGAGGAAAAAGGCTATAAGAGAGTTGTCTATAACATAAGAAAAAACAATCTCAATCTTATTCCTGAGTGGAGTACCAGCGAGAAGGACGGAGACATTCTCAAGATCAACGGTGAAATAAGATTCAGACATACTGACGCTATAAACGAGGGTGAAGCATACAGATACTTTACACCGGACAAGCGTAAGCTAAGATTTTTAAACTGATAAAAATAAAAAAACAGCAGCGAAAACTAAAAAAAGTTTTCGCTGCTGTTTTTTATTCAGTTTTGTTTATCCGGGATAAAACATCGTAGTTAACCAAAAACACTCCTTACGAGAAGGAGTGTTTTTGGTTATGATATAGGGATTATTGGGGATTTATATTCTACGTTGGGGTAAACGTAAAATACCGAAAAATTAAATACTCGAAGATGTTGGTTGATATTGAATTATCTTTCGGGGACCTTGCTTTCGTTCCCTCATCGAGTATGGTTATATTATAAAGCCGGTACGTGAAAGATGTATGAGGGTGTTGTGAAAGTTTTGTGAAAACCATTGATTAACTGTCTATTGTTAATAAATGATAAAATCAAAAGCCAAACATATCAAAAATTGTGCTTTGTGTTTTGGTTTTGTATTTTATTAACATTAACTTACACATCCGTTCCCTGTGGTCACTCCGTACATATCGGCTGATAGTGAACAAAATATACTTTTTTCGTTTACTATATTTTACTGTAAGTACCATACACACGCAGCCTATGAAGCGAGAGTATGATATCAGAGGCATATGGATTCTTTGTCACGTTTTACCTTGAACCAGAATGATGTGCCGGCTCCCGGAGTGCTCTGAACGCCGAACGGGAAATTGTGCGCTTTTAGTATTGCTCTTACTATGGAGAGTCCCAGACCCGTGCCGACTACCTCACGTCTTGTTTTTTCGCATCGGTAGTACTTGTCAAATATCTGATGAATATTTTCCTCGGATATTCCTTTTCCGGTATCTCTGACTGTTATTTTTACAAAATCTTCTTCTATAGTCTGAGTGATATACACCTGTCTGTCTTCACCTGTATAGTTTACGGCGTTGTTTATAAGGTTATAGATGACCTGTTCTATTTTTACCATATCGCATTTTACCGGTGCGGGTGTATCGTCTGAGAAGTTTATAGTGTATCCCATTGCCCCTGAAAAGCCCTTGTATCGATCTATTATATCCTTAAGCTTTGAGTTTATGTCGAAGCTTGTATAATTGAGTGTATGGCTTCCGTTTTCAAGCTTTGACAGATCGAGCATATCGTTTACAAGCAGGGCGAGTCTGTCGGTTTCATCTATGATTATTTTCAGATGCTCCTCACGTTTTTCCTTTCGGTCACCTGAAAGGTCACGTATCATTTCTGCGTATGCCTTTATCATGGTCAGAGGAGTACGGAGATCGTGAGATACGTTTGCGATAAGATCACGCTGAAGCTCGTCTATTTTTGAGATTTCTGAGGACGCATAGTTCAGAGTAGAGGCAAGCTGTCTGGTCTCATAAAAATCCCCGCCGTCAAACTCTGTTTTGTATTCGCCCTTTGCAAGTCTTGTGGCAGACTCGGTTATTTTCTGAATGGGATTTGCTATACGGCGTGACATTATAACCGAAAGTACAGCAGATATGAGTATAAGTATTATGGATATCTGGAAGGTACTTTGCTTTAGCATGGTTATTGTGGTGCTTACAGGAGTGATAAGTGAGTTGAGAATAAGATAGCCGTCTGTGTTTCCCTTTGAGTCCTTCAGAACAGAGCAGATTATAACGATCTTGCTGTTGCTCATGGTTCCGTCTACGCATGTCATATAGTATCCGTTTTTTACATTTGCGTTGCGCTGGAAAAAATCTATTTCATTTCTGGTGAACTGGTGGGATATCGAATCGTTGTTCTCATGCACTAAGGTGTAGTAGTTATCTATTATCATGTACGAATGATCGTCACGGTTTGCGAGTGAATCAAACGACTCCATAAGGCTTATGAACTCGTCCTCGTTTGAAGGTTCGTTATCACGGTACATATCAGTTATGCTTCTGGCAGTATCCTCAGCAGAGTATATCCTGAGGTTTTCATAAAACTTCTGGATATAGAGTATCTGTATTATCCAGAGTAGAAAAATAACAAAAGCTATAAGCATGACATAGCTCAGAAAAATATGATGCTTTATACTGAGACTGTGTTTTTTTGCCGGATTTTTTTTATTCAGCTTCAAACTTATACCCCATTCCGCGGAGAGTTATGATGAACTTTCTGTATTCTCCAAGGCTGTTTCTGAGCATTTTTATATGAGTATCGACTGTTCTGTCGTCGCCGAAAAAGTCATATCCCCATACGCTTTCGAGAAGTCTGTCTCTTGACATGGCAAGATTCTTGTTCTTTACAAGGAAGAAAAGAAGGTCGTATTCCTTCGGAGTCATGGAAGCCTTCTGGCCGTTTACATAGACTTCACGTCCTGCCATGTCTATTTCGAGTCCTTCAAACCTGAAACGTTCTGCTGTGATTTCGGAGTTTCCGGAATTTCTTTTGATTACGGCTTTTATGCGTGCCATAAGCTCCTTAGGGGAGAACGGCTTTACTACATAATCGTCTATGCCTATTTCGAAGCCGAACAGCTTGTCATATTCTTCACCTCTTGCCGAGAGCATGATTACGGGAATGTTTTTCAGCTTTCTTATTTCCTTGCAGGCTGAATATCCGTCAAGCTTCGGCATCATAACGTCCATGATAATAAGGTCAAAGTCATTGTTTTTTACAAGCTCGACAGCCTGCATTCCGTTTTCGGCCTCCATTACCTTGTAGCCCTCAAACTCTGCGTATTCCTTTACAACAAGTCTTATATTAACTTCATCGTCAACTATGAGTATTTTGTGCATATGTTTTTTACCTCCGATATATTTTTTTCTGAAAACTATATAGTAAATGATAAATATATTTGTCGTTTACTATCAGCCCATGTGCAAGGCAATAATTATTTTTGACGTTCACTATATTTTACTATAAATATGTGAATATACTGTGAAATGATAAAAAAATGAGTTTGAAAACAGGTAAAAAATCTTTGAGAAAACATTCAAAGCTTCTTATCCTGATCTTTGAAAATGCCGATAAAATGCAAATCAGAGCTGTGCGAAATAATGTGATGTGAAAATATTTGTTGGTAAATTTTTGTGCAGAGTCAAAAAAACTGCACTGTTTTTGATGTTTTGATTGACAATTATGTGTTTTTTTTGTTATAATTGAGATAGTAGTATTTTTAAGAAATCGTTTTTGTTGTTTTTGGCAAAAATCACTACCGTTCAGGCTGTGATCAGTTTCTTTGTATCTTTATCATCTGCAAACAACAGAAGATAACACAGGATTTCTTTATTTCATATATTTTCAAAAAACAATTCCACAAAAAACGGAATACAAATAAATCAGGAGTCTGATTCAAAATTGAAAATCAAATTTAAAATTATTTTGATCGATGTATTGTTTCTGATACTATCGGTATTATTGGTCATTTTTTCGTTTCTCAACCGGGACTTAGCCGTATGGGTACTGGTTGCGTATTCGATTGTCGCTATTTTTGCAGTAGTTGCACACAGAGAAAAGGAGCAGCTGGCAAAGTATCAGGAAGCAGAGCAGAGCAAGTTCAGAATACTTAAGCTTATGAACGTACTGAATGCTTTTGTTGTCATATGGTCTGAGGATAACAGAACTTTTCTTATCAACGAAAAGCTGAAGGATGCTATAGGTGAGGCAAAGGAAGGACTTTCGAACGAAGAAACGCTTGACCTTTTGTTTCCTATGGGGTTTGCACGTAAAAACAGAGTCGATATGATGGTCGAGGAATCAAAAGAGTTTTCTCTTGAGACCCGTTACGGATCTATATTTGTCAGCTGGACCAGCTCGGTGCTTGTTTCGGGTGCTTCCGGCAGATACATAATATCCGTAGGCTTTGATGTGACAGAAAACAAACACATAAGACAGCAGCTCAATATCACAAACAACCTGCTTTCAGTGTCCGAAAAGCATTATTCGCTTGCTATGAATCTTTCAGAGATAGGTATAATACTGAATGAGCATTGTGATGATACGTTTCATATTTCACCGGAGCTTCAGAACATGCTCGGTATAGAAAACGAAAAGATCCCTATAAACGATTTTATAAACCTCATCCATAAGGATGACAGGATGATGTTTGAGACATACTTCAAGGCTGCACGAAAAAACAGCATAAAAGTTATGCATACAAACAGCATGGATATGAGGATACGTTCGTCTGATGGTAAGTACAGATGGTATTCATTCCGCTACAAGAACGTTCAGAAAAGCAAGTACGGAATGCCTGTAATAGGCGGTGCGATCATTGATATTTCCAAGGATAAGGAAAAGGATATGCTTATTGAGCGTATGGCGTATCTTGACGAAGTAACAGGTATTTACAACAGAAACAAGCTTGTTATAAACGGTCAGGAGATGTACGAATGCTGCAAGATACTGGAGCTTTCATACTGGGTAATAGTTTTTGATATTGACAGCTTCCACATCATAAACGATGCATGCGGATACAATAACGGAAACAAAATGCTCAAGGATTTTGCAGACATCCTCTATAAGAAAAAGGGTAAAAACGGGTTTGCGGCCCGTGTCGGAGGCGACAACTTTGTTCTTGTGATCCAGGATTATGGAGATCCGAACTATCCGGTCATAGTATCTCAGGAGATACAGAACGAGATAGCCTATATAGGAAACAATCATCTTTTCAAACAGAATATTTCCTGCTCGGCAGGCTATTCAAAGATGCCTGAGGACGGAGAGGATTTTATTACTGTTTTTGAGAGAGCGGAGTTTGCACTGTCAACAGGTGAAAAGAAACGCTCGCTTATCAGATTTGACTCGTCGGTTCATGACAGTATAATAACTGCGGCGGCACTTGAAAAAGCACTTGCCGATGCGATAGAAGCAGGAGAACTGATTTTATATTATCAGCCTAAGATATGTCTTAAAACCAGAAAGATCATGGGTGTTGAGGCGCTGATAAGATGGCGTAAGCCTGACGGTACTGTCATATCTCCGGAGCATTTTGTTCCGATAGCTGAGAACTCTCATCTTATAACAAAGATAGGCGAATATGTTATGGGTGAGGCGTGTCGTCAGAACAAAATATGGCAGAACATGGGGCTTCCTCGCATAGTTATGTCTATAAACCTTACTTCCGAGGATTTTTATCAGAAGGATGTAAGTCAGTATATTTCCGAAAAACTGATGGAAACAGGTCTTTCTGCTGAATGGCTCGAAATAGAGCTTACAGAATCTCTTGCTATGAAGGATATTGATTTTGCAGTACAGCAGATGCAGGAGCTTCGTGATATGGGTCTCAAGCTTGCTATGGATGACTTCGGTACAGGTTATTCTTCACTCAGTTATATTCAGAAGATGCCTATAACGCTTCTCAAGCTTGACCGTTCGTTCATAACGCTCATAGAAGATGACCTTGTAGCTCAGGAAATAGTATCTGCAGTCATAAAGATAGCAAAGTCCAAAAAGATCAAGACTATAGCAGAGGGCGTCGAAACAGAGGGCCAGCTTGCTATTCTTGAGAGACTCGGCTGTGATTATATTCAGGGATATTTATTCGGAAGGCCTATGTGTGCAGAACAGCTTACCGAATATCTTAGAAAAAGTATGTAATAATTATAGTGAAGGAAAAAAATATTTTTTGCCTTCACTATAATAATTTTATTATTATTGCCTTGCACATCTGCTGACTACGTTGGCTTGGTGCATATCGGCTGATAGTAAATATTTTTATAAAATCTAAGCTGTATAAGCAGCAGAATGGGGATGTTCAGATCATGAAAAGAAGAATCGGTATACTTACAAGCGGCGGTGACTGTCCGGGACTTAACGCAACAATACGAGGAGTTGCAAAGGCGTGCTTTGAGATGCTCGGAGAGGATAATGTACAGATAGTAGGTATTCAGAACGGATACTACGGTCTTATAAACAACATCGCAAGAGATATGGAGCCTTCTGATTTTTCAGGGATACTTACACAGGGCGGTACCATACTCGGAACAAAAAGACAGCCATTCAAGATGATGACAGTCATAGGCGAGGACAATGTTGATAAGGTAAAAAGCATGAAGGAAACCTACAAGAAGCAGAAGCTTGATTGTCTGCTTACTCTTGGAGGAAACGGTACTCACAAAACCTCCAGACTTCTTGCCGATGAGGGGCTTAACGTTATAGGTCTTCCGAAAACTATCGACAACGATATCTATGGTACAGATGTTACGTTCGGATTTCACACAGCGGTTGACATAGCAACTGACGCTATAGACAGACTTCATACAACAGCTGCAAGCCATTCAAGAATACTTATCTGTGAGATAATGGGTAACAAGGCAGGCTGGCTTACACTGAACGCAGGAATAGCAGGCGGTGCAGATGTTATTCTTATCCCCGAAATACCATATGATATAGATAAGGTGGCCGATGCACTTGCAAAGCGTGCAGAATCCGGAAAAGGCTTCTCAATAGTTGCTGTTGCAGAGGGTGCTTTTGATACAGAAGAAGCAAAGATGAAAAAGAAGGAAAGAGCAAAGAAGCGTGCAGAAGCAGGTATTCTTACAGCTACAAGCAGGATAGCTGCACAGATTCAGTCAAGAACCGGTATAGATACAAGAGTATGCGTTCCCGGTCATATGCTCAGAGGCGGTTCTCCGTCTGCCTATGACAGAATCCTTGCAACAAAGTTCGGCGTTCATGCTGCTTCTCTCATAAAGAACGAGGACTATGGAAAAACAGTTGCTATGGTAAAGTCAGTTATAACCGCAAACAAGCTTGAAGATATAGCAGGTCTTACAAAGTTCGTAGATCCGGAGGATCAGATCGTAAAAACCGCAAAAAATCTCGGTGTTTCATTCGGAGATTAAAAAATAAAGCTATAACAAGAGTCAGAACAGTTTTTTATTGTTCCTGACTCTTGTTTTATTTTATATCACCTCATGCATATAATTATAGTGAAAGTCAAAATTAAATCCGACTTTCACTATAATTATATTTTTATTGCCTTGCACATCCGTTTCCTGCGGTCATTCCGTGCATATCGGCTAATAGTAAGCGCAAAAAAAGTAATTTTGCGTTTATCAAAAAAAGAGAGGAGAATATATGAAATGAATACTGTTATGCTGATATCTGTTGCGATAGGTCTCGCAATGGACGCTTTTGCGGTAGCTGTCTGTAAGGGACTGAAGACAGAAAAAAAGCAGCTTTTTAAAAGCATGCTTGTTACCGGATTTTTTTTCGGAGGGTTTCAGGCTCTGATGCCTTTTATCGGCTGGCTGCTCGGAGACAGATTTGAAAAGTACATAGTTTCTTTTGATCACTGGATAATCCTGTTTCTTCTTTTGTTTTTGGGAGGAAAAATGCTTCTTGAAGCACTGAAGGAGGATGAAGCTGCGTGTGATGATGTAAACCTTGATAAAACCGATATCAGAGAGCTTACTGTCCTTGCACTTGCGACAAGCATAGACGCACTTGCTCTTGGTATTACTTTTGCTTTTCTCAGGGTATCTGTA
The DNA here is from genome assembly GCA_015066815.1 of Ruminococcus sp. Lineage (GTDB taxonomy): Bacteria > Bacillota > Clostridia > Oscillospirales > Ruminococcaceae > HUN007. The sequence goes on along the minus strand of SVNR01000002.1, from coordinate 27,605 downwards.
CTGAAGTCGTGTACAGTTATAGGTGCAGTTGCTTTTCTGTTTTCGTTTGCGGGAGTTTTTATCGGTAACAGATTTGGTTCCGGCTGCAGAAAAAAAGCCGGGATTACCGGAGGAATTATACTCATCGGCACAGGACTGAAGATATTTCTGGAGCATATGGGAATGTTCTGATATGAGTGTAAATACTTTTATACAATTTTGGTGAAAAGCACTCTCGGATTTTGTGTATTTTTGTATCTTAAATTAATTGTTTTGTATTGACTTATCCTTGGAAATGATGTAAAATTAATTAAAGAAAACGTATACATAATTAAATCACGGGTATTTAATTATCTGTTTAATTAAAAACAAAGGATGTTGATTGTATGATTCTTACAAACTGGAAAAAAAGAACTGTAGCATTCATTTCAGCACTTGCGGTATCAGCAGGAGCGTTTAACGTTCTGTCCGATATCGGAAGAAAGGACGTTATAACTGCTGCAGACAATATCTCCATGGAATGGGGAGCATTAAAAATCGGCGGTGGCGGATTTGTTTCAGGTATCGTTACAGGTCAGAAGGAAATGTACCTTCGTACAGACGTTGGCGGTGCATACAAGTTTGACTACGAGAAAAACGAATGGGTACAGCTCTTCGGATTTCTTACAGAAGCTGACAGAGGGCTTCTGAGTGTCAAGGGTATTGCGATTGACCCTACAGATGATGACACAGTATACTTCCTCTGTGGATGCGCATATTTTTCTGACGCAAGAACTGTTATCTTCAAGACAACAGACGGAAGCAAGACATTTACTGAGGTTGATGTAACAGAGCTCATTCAGGTTCACGGAAACGGCGACGGACGTGAGTGTATCGAACCTATCGCTATCGATCCTGACAACACAAATACTCTCTATGCAGGCGGTGACGTAACCTCCGGCAAGTCAGGCCTTATCAAATCAACAGACGGCGGTCTTACATGGAAGCCTGTTATGGGATATGATGAGCTTGGTCTTTTCTCAGGTGAGCTCAAGTATCCTATGTGGACAGAAAATATGGCAAGAGGTACAGAGCCTCAGAAGCTTTACAACCAGCAGAACGGTATTGCTACGATTCACGTAGAAGACGGCAAGGTGTATGTTGGTACATCTGTAAAGGGACAGCCTAATATTCATGTTGCGAGTGTTAAGGATGACAAGTTTACAGTGCTGAGCAAGGACCTTCCTGATGCAAACTATCCGCTTTCGATCAAGAGCGATTACCACGGAAATATTTACTTCACATTTATTGCTGACCTTGCGTTCGGCGGTATGTCAGGCGGTGCTTACAGATACGAGACTGCTACAGGTAAGGTAACAGAAATAGGACCTACAGGTCAGTCCTTCGGTATGATCGAAGTTGACAGAAACAACCCTGACAGACTTCTTACAAGAACATGCGGTGTATGGTCATCACAGCTCTATGAGCCATGGACAGAAGAAAATTCACCTGCATGGGGCGATCAGTTCTACAGATCAGAAGACGGCGGCAAAACATGGCAGAACATCACTCCGGGTGCCAAAGAAGGCCCATGGGGTGAAGAGTGGATGGTTTCAAACTATATCGATACAAACGGCTATGACTGGATTTACGGAAAGGCTGTTCACTGGGGAAGCGGTATCCTTATTGATCCGAGAGACCCTGAAGGTGACAGAATCCTTATGACATCCGGTAACGGTGTATTTGCCTGCGATAACGTATGGGATGAAAAGGGAGTTCAGTTCTACTTCCAGCCTGACGGTGTTGAAGAGGTTGTATGTCTTGACTTTGTAAGTGTTCCGGGTGGCGATAACTATTCTGCTATCGGTGACTATGACGGATTTATACACAAGGATTTTACAAGTGTTCCTGAACAGTACAAGCCTAACATGGGTTCAACCGGTGCTATTGCATACTGTCCTCAGAACCCTGATGTTATGATCCGTATAGCTGAAGGTGATGGAAACAACACGGCTACAGGATACTATACAGTTGATGGCGGTAAGACATGGGAAGGTATGAAGTGTTCTTCAAGCGGTAAGGCAGCTATAACAGAACTCGAACCCGGCAAAGATGGTGAACTCGGAAAGTACAGATTCTTAAAGTCCGGCAAGGAAAGCGGCGCTATAGTTTACTCGGATGATTTCGGAAAAACATGGCAAAACGCCAAAGGAATCAGCGGATATAAGCCTTCATATATGCTCGTAGATCCGGAAGATCCGTCACTTATCTATGCTTCAGGTATAATCTATGATCAGTATTGGTCGGCTAATCCTAACCTGAAGGAACCTCCGTTTGAAGACTGTCATTATTCGATGTTTGTAAGCACGGACCACGGTGCAACATGGGAAGAAAATCCGATCTGCAGATACGATATGTGTGATGCAACAGGTGATCCTGCTTACATATCTAAGGATAAGATTGCAATGGCTGCAGGATGGAACGGCCTTTATATCATTACAGAAAAAGGTACAAAAGCCGAGAAAACAAATGTATTCTACTGCAAGACTATCGGCTACGGCGCACCTGAAAAGAAGGATGGTGTTAATAATATTAATACCCTCTATATGTATGGTAAGCCTTCAGAAACAGATCCGGAAGGTATCTATCGTTCAACAGACGGAGCAAATTCATGGGTATGTATAAACACAGATTATATCTATGGCGGTACAGGTAACGGTAACTTCATCGTTGGTGATATGGACGAGTTCGGTACTCTCTATATGTCAACAGTAGGATGTGGTATTATTTACGGTAGACTTTCAGAAAACGGTTCCGGAAACGACGATCCGATAGTTACAACAGAACCCAAGGTTACAACAGAACCCAAGGTTACAACAGAGCCAAAGGTTACAACAGAACCTAAGACTACAACAGCTCCGAAGGTAACTACAGAACCCAAGGTGACAACATCATCTGTACCTTCAGGAAAGTTTTCATACGGCGATATAAACGCAGACAAAATGGTTGATCTTACAGACCTTTCCATACTGTCGCTCCATCTTATAGGAGATGAAATTCTCGAAGGTGACGCACTCAAGGCGGCTGATGTAAACGGAGACGGAAGCGTAAATCTTTCAGACCTTGCACACCTCAGACGTTATGTTTCACTGAAGACAACGGTTTTAGGACCTAAAAAATAATAAGCTCCAAAAAAACCTACGTTAAGGCGGTAAGTTAGATAAAAGCCACTTTTGATATTAATTCAAAAGTGGCTTTTAGGTTTTGGTGTCATTGACTTTTCCGGATGTTTTTGCTATAATCGGCTTATAGCTATAGTGAACGACAAATTTATCCGGAGTGTTATTATTCAGCTGAACCAATAAATGAATTACTCTTATAATGTAACCTCTCAGTCAGCTTCGCTGACAGCTCTCCTTAAAAGGAGAGCAATATTTTCCTCTGAATTTAACTTATAGGTACAAGTTGAATTATATCTTGAGTAGTATAAGCCTCTCCTTTTAAGAAGCGGTGTCAAAAACAAAGTGAAGCGGAGAAGTTATTTCGGGTATTGTCTTTTTTATTTCTGCAATCAGGAAAAGACAGAACAGGAGTCTTATCAGCTGTTTTATTACATAAATCAGGAATGCCTCTTGAATATATTGTTAATGATTATATGGAATAAAAAAGATTAGAAGCATTATTAAACGAATTTTCAAGACGGAATTCCATGATAGATATTGATGTTATTACACCACACTAACGATATATTGAGGAGTTTTTAAAATGGTATATTGATCATGAGGAGAGAAGATAGGACGGTAAGAATTTGAAAAGGAGTGTGATTGTATGAGTGCGTGCAGATTTATTGCTTCGGATATGCCTTTGACAGAGTTTGCGCCATTACAGAATTACCCTGTCAAAATAGACATTGATAAAGGCACGATAAATGATGGTGATGCAGATGATAACTATTTTTTGATTTTGTTTGAGAATGTCAAGGATTACACCGATAAGAATTATGGTGTTTATCTTGAATGGGACTATACTAAAGGCAGAGCAAAACAAATTATTGAATACATAAGAACTGCCTTGCAGAAATCTGATAGCATTGAATTTTGGCATGTATGGTTAATGGATTACTATGAATATGAGGACAGACCTTTTATTCACAGAAAAACAATCTCTATTAGTGAATTGACAACAGAACATATTGAAGAGATTAACAAAGCTGTAATTTGGAATACTCCAGACAAGATGTATACCCAAAGGCCATCGTTCTATTGCTTAACAATAACAAGATAAACCCAAGATAAACCAATTTAATGGGAGGGATAAAATTGAAAAGAACCATTCGTCATAACATCAATTCAACATATTCTTTGCATGACATGAATGTGATTGCTTTTCAGATTACAGAAAATAATATTGTTATGAGAACACAATCCGGTATAGTTGAAACTGCTGCTCCTTATGGACAACCAAATGGATATGTGGAATTTCATAATGTACAATGGGATTTAAGTTACGTTTATTTGCTCGGTTTTACAGGAAATGTCGGTACATTTACAGGCGAAAAAATGTTTTTGAAAGACTTTATTGATAGATATAAGCAATTTGGTTTCTCTATCGTGGATGAAACCTACGGCTATAACATGACAAAATATTGCGGATATCTTTTAACAAATCGACAGCATTGCGAATGTATTGTTGAGATATGCCATGAAGGCAATATGGTTTTTGTGGCAGAAGAATAATCAATACCAATTTGGCGAAGGAGTGTGATTGTATGAAAAAGAAGACTTTTGTGGTAATTACAATTATAATTGTTCTAGCGATTTTGTTAACCCCTGTTCGTATGAACTTAAAGGATGGTGGAAGTGTCAGATATAAGTCGTTAATCTATGAGGTTACAAAAATTCATCAACTTGCACCAGGAGTAGATGACGTAAAGCCCTATATTGATGGCTTTGAGGTCAAGATACTTGGAATAACCATTTATAAAGAAACGGACGAATAAACAAATTTTAATTATTGGAGTTTTATATTTGTGGCAATAACAATTGCCTTATCAGTTGCAAATACTATAATCTCTCATAAGCCTTTTTTGACTTGCTACAGAAACGCCGTGTGTACCAAGCGTTACACACGGCGTTTCTGTATGACAGTTTTTTTATTCAAGAGCAAAAGTAGTTACCGGTTGAGATTTGTTTTCTCCGTATATGTAAAAAGTGTCGTTTGCTGTAAAGCTGCTGTCAAGTGATCCGGCGATCATTGTCTTTGAGGACGGATCATACTTAAGAAAAACTACAGGTGCGGAAAAATCAATTTCGTTCCGGTTGTTTGTGAAGCGTATATCCGAAGACGTATATATTGAGGCAAAGGCTTTTGTAATATTCATGTCATGATGAATACCTTTATAATCAGGAATATACACTGTTGTTTTGTCACCAAGAGAATCAAAGAAATCATCCTGTACTGAGGCTTCAAAAGCCCTGTATCTGTCAAGATTTTTTCCGAAGTATACGTTCCATGCTGTGTTTCCTGCTGCTGCGGCAAATGCTGCTGCAAAAACGATGACGCTCATACTTATGAGTACGGCTTTTGTTTCTTTTTTGAAAAGAGTTTTGAGTACAATAAGAAAAAGTGGTATCATGAAAAAGTAGCTGTAGTATGACGTTACATATGAATAGCTGCTTTTGCTTGTCCATTCCGCATACTTGGGGGTAAAGCTTATTATTATGTTCGGAGTAAGCATTGCGGTTATGCAAAGTAAAGCAAGTGTACCTTTGTTTTTAGGATTTTTGATTTTCGGAAAAACAAAATAAAAAGTTACTGCTGTGAGCAGAGGAACAATCAGCATAGCAGGAGTTGCGGCTTCGAAAAATTCTTCCTTGGTGATGTACTTTTTTATGAGCATCGCAAACGCAGGAAGTCCCGGCGTCATTCCCAAGGAGTATATGACCATAGTTATGATACTTTTCGGTATGTTTCCGAAGTAAAGATTTGCACCGTCATAGTCTGATGGATAGAAGCTTCTCCATACAAGATATATTACAGTAAAGATAAGCAGAAACAGTATATGAAAGTGCGTATCATAAAGTATCTTACGGCAGTTTCCGAATATATTGCCTTTGTTTTTGTACATCGAGATAAGCAGAAAAATAATTATGTATGCTGCACATGCTTCATAGAGAAAAGAAGCAATAAACAGCCAAACGGCACTTTTGATGAGCGTCGTAGTCTGGTGCTTGTTTCCATAGTACTGAGTAAATTCATTCAGGGAGAGCAGAACAAGACCTATAGGTATCTGATGTCCGGCTATATAGGAAACAAGGAGGTTATGCTGGTTTGAGATCCCTGCAAATGCGATGAATAAAAGGCATGACAGGTAGGCGGTATTGCGGTCGGAGTTGTTTTTTATAAGTATATACAGTGCTGCCATATCAAAAACAACAGCCGCCGTTCCGAAAATACGTAAAACGACGGTACAGTTAAAAAGATACGGTATATACAGAAGAAGTGTCATGGGTATATGGCATATTCTGCCGTGACGCGCGTCGTTTAACGCAGTCTGCCATAGTGCCCCCTGCTTCACCTGCATATATGTAAGTATATCGTCATGAACCGTGAAGACACTGTCAACGGTAGTGACAAAAAAGTAAGCGATACATACTCCGAGTATAGCTATACACCAGAAAAATCTTAGCTTCTTTATTTTTACCACGTCCTTTTGTTATAGTAAATATTATAACATATAACATGAACTATAGCAATATGATTTTTATAAAGAAGAATGTCAGTTAAATTCGGATTATATACATGATACCTTGATATATTTTTTTTAAAAAGTACTTTTTTTCGGAGAGATTGTTTTTTCAAGAACCTAAACTTTTAATATTGATTTTGTCGGAATAAATGTGTATTTTTAGGTGAAATATATTATAATTCACGAAAAAATCCAATTAAAAATTATATTGTATAAATATTCTTGACTAATTATTTTTTTTCTGATATAATAATAAAAAAAATTGGTAAATTGATGACTTGTGTATTGTTTTAGATGTAATTCTACAAGGATTGTAATTATGTTGGTATGAATGCATACATAAATAAATAAATAGCGCGCGATTTATTTATGTGTTAGCTTTTCATATAGCTAAAGATATATCATAGTGCCTGAATTTTCAATGCATGGATTGTTCAAAGCTTATGATGAGATCAATTAGCACAAATTTTTTATAGAATCGGGATTATCGATTCAGAAAGGAATAGGGAAGAAATGGTATTTAATTTTAAGAAGTTAGCAGCAATCGCTGTGCTCGCAGCTACTGTTGCGACAGCATCTGTATCAGTAGCAAGTGCAAAAATTGGGAGCCCCGACATCGGCTTTTGGTATTATGGCGGAGGCAATATTATAGCAGGTGATGTTTATTCACACTACTCTCCAATGACTCTTGGTTACACCACATGGCATAGTGCATCTGTTAAGAATGGAAAAACACATCAGATCAGAAAAAGCACTAAGTATGATAATACGTCGTGGGCAAAGGCTACTATTGCCTGGTCCACTAAGACAGATTATTCCTATTACGATCATGACTAATTAAATAATAGCTTTACAATCTGATTGATACAGAAGGCCGGTGCCATAATTGGTTCCGGTCTTCTGCAGATTTTAATAACTTCAGGAGAATTTCAATGAAAAAAAGAGTTCTTGTTTATATTTCATTTGTTTTCAGCTTTCTGTTGTTTCTGTTTTATGAGTTTTGTGCGTTTTCTTTTTATAATATGGATGCGATAAATGACGGACGTGTTGTTGTTACTGCACATGCTCCGGAAAGTATGACGAACGCAGAATTTATTGAAACACTAAAGCAGATTGCTGCGGACAGCGGTTCGGATATTCTGATTTCTGTGCAGAATCCAAATGAAAGTATATACTACACAACTAATACTGTACCATCAGCTTTACGTTTACACGTTGAAGGCGGCAACACTGCAATAGGACCGGGTGAGAAGCTGTCTGTTTATAAAGAAGATAAATCAAGACTTTTATATAGCTTCAGCTGGTTTGGTGACAGGATGACGATATATCCTGTTGAAGAATCACAGTCACTGGATATTTCCATTGTTTCTCTGTTGGTTGAATATCAGCATATGGAAGAGATTTTTGAGGGGCTTAACAAAGCAGCGATTCAGGTAAGCACAGAGGTCGGAGAATCAGTCGGAAATGATATGTCGTCCCTTTTGTTTGTTATTGGCTCGGCATTTTTCTTTTTCTTTATTACAATGATTTATTATTCGTTTACACGCCGAAATGATATCGCAGTAAAAAAATCGCACGGTTACAGCAACCGTGATATTGTTTTGTGTGAGCTTCGGATTTGTATGCCTGTATTTTTGCTGTGTGCTGCTGTGATGCTGCTGGTCGTTTTTGTGTGTCTTGGAATAATATTTGAGTTTTCATCATCATTATTTTTCTGCAGCGTGATACTTCCGAAGGTGCTTTTTATCCTTCTTGTCACTATGGTTCTTCTTGTACTGGCGTTCTGGTTCAATTCCGGACGCAGTATGGCGGAGGATATCAAAGGGAAGAGCAGCTGCAAGGATCTGTTCAGATTTGTGTGTGCAGTGAAAACTATTGTATTTATTATTCTGACGATAAACCTTACACAGATGCTCCCATCTGTAATGGAAGCCTACAATGGTTATCGTATGATTTCCGTAAACGCCGGAAAACTTGAGGGATACTACAAGACAACGTCATATACTCTGCTGGAGGATCCGGACAAGGATATGGATGTATATCGTGAAAGGATTGAAGGATTTTATCAGAAGCTTCATGAAGATTATGGCTGTATTCTTGCATCAGGATTAGGTGAACGTGTAGAAGGGTTTGAAGGACGACTTTCTATTACGGTTAATGATAATTTTGTTGAATTCTGTGATATATATGATTTTGAAGGTAATAAAATTCTCGCTTCAGAATTGCCTTCAGATCGTCTGACTATTCTTTTTCCTGAAGAAAACAGCTATGATTATGAGCGTATCAGTAAGATATGCCGAAACTACTATCATATAGAGATGTCGGAAGTCAATATACAGTACTACGACGCTGACATAAGCCGGATGTTTTCTTTTGATATAACAGACTGTGAAGAAAACAATGGATATTATACAGACGTAATTATAATTGTTACTTCTCCGGTAGAGGTAGATCCGATGGCAGCAGAATCACTATACTCATGGATGTGCGGAAATATGATTTTTCATTGTCCTCAGACGCAGGATGCCTATGCGGAGATATATCCACTCATTGAAGAATTCGGACTTGAGCGCATCGTTCTGGAAACTCCTTCTGTTTTCGATGATTTCATGATTGTTCTTGAAGGGAAAAAGCAGCTTCTGGTTTTTCAGAGCATTATAGCATTTACTTATCTGTTTTTCCTTATTGTGCTGATGATTTATACTTCTGTTCTGTACTATATACATCAGGCAAAGGATATTTCTGTCAAGTTGCTTAACGGATACGGGTTCTGGTCAGTGTTCTTCTATAGGATGGTTTTCAAAGTATCTGTGATACTGCTGATTTCGGTTCTTAGTTTTTTCGTAAAGTGCAATATCATTATCGCACTTCTGATTGTACTGACTGAACTGTTGATTTTTTCTGCTGTGATGAGGAAAATGAGTATGGAGCGTATCACAACTGTATTAAAAGGAGATTAAATCATGATTGATATCAGACTTGAAAATATCACTAAAAAGTTTGGAGAAAAGCTGGTTCTTGATAATTATTCGTTGTCGATAGAACAAGGGGAATTTGTTTCTATTACCGGAGAAAGCGGAAAAGGTAAGACTACACTGTTGAACATAATCGGGATGCTTGAACGTCCTGATAAAGGAAATGTGTATATCAAAGATCAGAAAAACCCGTATTTCAATCAGCGTTCCGGTCAGAAGCTGCTTCGCAACGATATAATATATCTGTTTCAGAATAATGGTCTTGTAGAATCTGAAACTATACGGTATAATCTGGACATCTGCTGCCGCGATTTAAAAAAGGCTGATAAAGAGTCAGAAATGAAGAGTGCATTGCAGAAGGTAGGACTGGATGAATCCTATCTTAAGCAGAGGGTTTATCAGCTGAGCGGCGGCGAACAACAAAGAGTTGCTATTTCAAGGATTTATCTTCGTCCTTCCACAATAATTCTTGCCGATGAACCTACCGGAAGTCTGGATTCGCAAAACAGGGATATGGTCATGGATGCACTTAAAGATTTTCATAAGAACGGAAAAACTATTGTCGTGGTAACACATGACAAGGAGGTATCTGAATGTGCGCAAAGAATCGTAAGACTGTAATAAGTATTGTGTCATTCATTTTGTGTGCGGCATTTTTATGGGTGATGCATATGAATTTTGGTATTGTTATTGTACAGGGGAATTCGATGATGCCGTATTTTCATGATAATCAGGTGCTGCTGTCTGTACGTAATCCTGATGCTATCTTTAAAAATAACGTAATTGTTTTTTGTGATTATGAGCAAGAAACCTGTATCAAAAGAGTCATAGCAGTTCCGGGCGACACAGTGGTTCTGAAAAATAACAAGATTGAAGTAAATGGATATGGTATCGGTGATATCGGATATGATGGCGAGAATAAAACATATCAGCTCGGAGAAAATGAGTATTTTGTTGTTGGTGATAACTGGAGAAACAGCTGTGATAGCAGAACATACGGACCAATCCATGCAGATCAGATTCAGAGCAGAATTATATGATGATCATATAATCACACTCATGTTTTGTTTGTGATTTTTCCCAAAAGAAATGGAGAACTTTATGAAAAAAAGAATCATTACAGTTTTAATCACACTTATGTCTGGTGTGATGTTTTCAGGTTGTCAGGAAGCGGGGAACTCTGAGAATAAGGTAGTAATTGCAGGGTATGGTTTTGACGATGAAACAGAACGTTATATCAGTTTATGCCGCGCAAAACATCCTGAAATATCAATAGAAATCAAGGATTATCAGCAATTCGGTGATCCCAGAGATGCATTGAAACAACTTAAAGTAGATCTTGTTGCAGGAAAATGCGGCGATATTCTTATTTCTACACAATACTTTCATGCAGAAGATTATATGGATTTTGGCGTTTTTTTAGATCTGAACACGATTGAAGAGAGCGGTGATATAAAAGAGCGGATTCTTCCGAACATCCTTACAAGCGTTGAATATGATGATAAAATTACAGCGTTCTATCCGTACTTCACAATTAACTGTTATGCTACTAAAAAGAACATTGTAAGCGATGATAAGTGGAACAGAGATCAACTGCTTGAAGTTTTTAATGCTACCGTTGAAAACGGACAAAATTTCTGGGGAAATCGTTCTGATACAAAAATCCAAAATTTTATCATATCAGAGATTTGTAATGATTATAGTATGGACCGTCCTCTTGATAGGGAATGGTATACAGAACTCATTGATACAAGTCGTAAAATGATGAAACTCTCTGAAGACCACAAAGCAGATGAATCAGATGATCTGATTTATAAAAATGAAAAAGTTATTTGCCGTGAAGTAAGCATTGACTCTTTTGATAGATATTATTATCTGAAGACAGCTGTGTTTGATGATGATATATCTCTGCTCGGCAATGCATCTGATGAGAACACGATCTGCATAAATCCGGAGCTTATGTGTTCAATTTTGTCTGCTTCTCAGAATCAGGAGGATGCATGGTCTGTGATCTCATATTTTATGAGTGAAGAGTTTCAACGCAAGATTGCTTATACAGAAAGCTTTCCGGTATCTTCAGAAGCATTTGATTTAATGTATCAGAATACGCTTTTGGATTATTATTGCGATGAAAATGGAAATTATCTTGAAAAGAAAGATGGCAGCTATATTATCAACGATAATTCTGTCAAATTTCCGCTTCCGAAAAAAGAGGATCTGCAGGAAATTTACGATCAGCTGACATCAATCAATAATATCAGTCAGCAGAAATATGATTTGCGGAATGCGTTGATGAGCGACATCAGTACAAGGTTTTTGTCCGATGATTCAGCTGAACAGATTTTCGAGAAAATCAACCAGACATATATGCTCTATACTGCGGAAAAAGAATAGGCTTTCTATAAAAAAATCTCCCGATAAACTTCAATTTATCGGGAGATTTTTTATATCAGAAATATAAATACTATATTGCTTTTCAGATTTCGTTGAGCCAAAACAAAAACACGGTATCAGACATAAGCCTGAGATACCGTGTTCTGAATATTATTCTATTCCGTAACCTATTCTGAGCGCCTCTGTGTTCTTTTCGACGAGTGCTTTTTTCTTCGGTGGGATAATTTTTTCGAGAGTTGCAGCGATAGAGTCAAGGTTTATACCGATGAGTCTGTCTTCGCATTCCTTTATCACCTTGCCGAGAAGTACGATATTTGCCATACCTGTGAGTGAGTTTTCCTGAGCTATCTCAGTAGACGGCACATAGAAGCAGGTTATATCGTCACGTGTTGTTTTTCTGTCAATAAGTGAGCTGTCGGCAAAAATAATTCCGCCAGGCTTTACAGTGCTTTCGAACTTATCAAATGAAGGAGCGTTCATAGCGATAAGTATGTCAGGCTCTGTAACGAGAGGAGAACCTATAGGTTCATCGGAAAGACATACAGAGCAGTTTGCTGTACCGCCGCGCATTTCAGGTCCGTATGACGGAAGCCATGAAAGCTCTTTTCCAAGATGAAGCGCAGCATATGCGAGAAGCTTTCCGGAAAACAGTACGCCCTGTCCGCCGAAGCCCGATATAATTATTTCAGTAAGCATATCTTCAGTTCCTTTCGGCTGTATTTTCTTCGGTTTTCATAGAAGGAGAGTCCTTGTATGTTCCGAGAGGGAAGTAAGGGATCATTTCCTTGCGAAGTCTTTCGAGTGCTTCTGTCGGAGTCATGCCCCAGTTTGTAGGACATGTTGAAAGTACCTCTACTATAGAGAAGCCGTTGCCCTGTATCTGGTTTTCAAAAGCTTTTTTTATCATAGCCTTTGCTTTTCTGATGTTTGCAGGTGAGTCAACCGAAACACGTGCTGCGAGTGCAGTACCGTCAAGCTGTGAGAGCATCTCACATACCTTTACAGGATAACCCTGAACCTTAGGGTCACGTCCGTAAGGTGTTGTCTGTGTTACCTGTCCTGGAATAGTCGTAGGTGCCATCTGGCCTCCGGTCATTCCGTATATGGTGTTGTTTACAAAAATAATAGTTATGTTTTCGCCTCTTGCAGCTGCGTGAACTGTTTCACATGTACCGATAGCAGCGAGGTCACCGTCACCCTGATAAGTAAATACTACAGATTCGGGAAGTGCTCTCTTTACGCCTGTTGCAACAGCCGGAGCACGACCGTGAGGTGCTTCTATCATATCGCAGCTGAAGTATTCGTATGAAAGAACAGAACAGCCTACCGGAGATACGCCTATTGTTTTTCCTTCTATACCGAGTTCATCTATAACTTCTGCAACGAGTCTGTGGATTATTCCGTGTGTACAGCCCGGACAATAATGAGTAGGAATGTCGCATAGTGCGTGAGGTCTGTCAAAAACTATAGACATAAATCAAAGACTCCCTTCTGATATTTTTGTTATCATATTTAAAACTTCTGCAGGGGACGGAATGTTTCCGCCTGTTCTTCCGAAGAATTCTACCGGGATTCTGCAGTTAAGTGCAAGACGGATGTCGTCCTTCATCTGACCCATTGACATTTCGACGTCAAGAACTTTTTTTGCAGATTTGCATGCTTCGTTAAGTTCTTTTTCAGGGAATGGCCAGAGAGTTTTTGGTCTGAAGAGACCGACCTTTATTCCTTTTTCTCTTGCCTGATTTACAGCTGACTTTGCAACTCGTGAAGTTGCACCATATGCAACTATAACAAGCTCAGCGTCATCACACTTGTATATCTCGGCGTCAGTGCATTCTTTCTTTATTGTTTCGTATTTTTCAGCTCTTTTTATGAGTGACTGTTCAAGCTCGTCAGGCTTGAGATAAAGAGAGTTTACAAGGTTACAGCTTCTCTCGTTCCTGTGTCCTGTGCAAGCCCATGGCTTTTCAAATTTTTCAGGAGATATTTCGGGGAATGTAACCGGTTCCATCATCTGTCCGAGGAAGCCGTCAGTAAGTATCATTGCAGGCATACGGTATCTGTCAGCTTCTTCAAAAGCTCTGAAAGTCATATCAACTGTTTCCTGTACGGAGGAAGGAGCGTATACAAGCACCTGAAAATCTCCGTGACCGATAGCCTTTGTTGCCTGAAGATAGTCAGACTGTGAAGGCTGGATTCCGCCGAGTCCCGGGCCTGCTCTCTGTACGTTTACGATAACGCAGGGGAGATCTGAACCTGCGATATATGATATACCTTCGGTTTTGAGAGATATACCCGGAGATGAGCTTGATGTCATGGTTCTTACGCCTGTTGAGCTTGCGCCGAGTACCATGTTGATTGCTCCGATTTCACTTTCTGCCTGGAGAAAAGTTATGTCTCTTGTTTTCATGTTTTTTGCGAGATATGCCGCAATTTCTGTCTGCGGTGTTATAGGGTAAGCAAAGAAGCATTTGCAGCCTGCACGTATTGCAGCCTCAGCGAGGGCTTCGTTACCTTTCATAAGAACTCTGTTCATAACTTTTATTCACCTCTTTCTACTCTGATAGCACAGTCAGGGCACATCATAGCACATAATGCGCATGATATGCATTTTGAGTTGTCAGTGCATTCTGCGGGATAGTATCCCTTGCGGTTGTGTTTTTCTTTTGAGAGAACGATTATTTTTTTAGGACAGATATCGGTACAGAGACCGCAGCCCTTGCATCTCTCGAAGTTTATTGTGATCATAAATATCGCCTCGCATTATATTTTTTTCCGGAAATATTTTATTCCCAGATTGTTTTGACTTTGCGGCATACCGGAAAATCCCCGGTCTCAGGTGTCATGTTTTCTGAAACACATCTGAAAACTATCGGCAGTCCGGAAAGCTCTGATATTTTTTCAGCAAAATCCGATGAAGCATCGATAATACCGGGAGTTGTTTCACTTCCGAGATTTGAGTTGTTTACAAGTCCGGTGCACTTGAGCGAACAGGCTTTTTCTATTTCGCAGAGAAGCTCTGCAGTCTGTCGGGGAGAGGCTTCAACAGAACGATACATGTTGAAAACATAAAGAAGGTCGTATTCACCGGCAAGCTTTTCAAAAACCTTCTTGTATCTTCCGAGAGCAAACGCTCCTGCATCAGAACCGCCCACATCGATAACGGTGTGGTCGTGTGTGTTGATTATACGTTCCACATCAAAGTTAAGAACGGGTATATCCAGGTTAGAGCATGCAAAATCAGGCTGTATAACGTCAATACCGGCTGCCGACAGCTCCTCGGTATAGTCTGCGGTTCTGAAGTATGGATTTACGATATCAAGATCTATTATAGCGGCTGTTTTTCCGCTTTTTCTTATATCGGTTATCATATTGAGCGCAAGATTTGTTTTGCCGCTTCCATATTCGCCGGATATTATTGTTATTTTTTTGTAGTTGTGCTTCATGTACTTCTTCCTTTTATAAAAATATTTTTTCCTTTTCTGTCCTTGTCAGAGGGCCGAAGACCACAGTACAGTGCTGAAAAAACCGGGTGAAGAATAATGATTTTTTGGTCGTTGACGTATTTTCTTTCCGCTTTTATAAGAAAAGACTGTATATTGTATTTTCGTCGATAAAACACATATATATATTAAAGCCGTCATAGTTCTAATTATAACATACGCATTACAAAAGGTCAATAAATTTTTTTATGCAAGGCTTCAGAGTGTTAAAGCAAGAACCGTATCCTGCGGCTGTGAAGTGTAACAGTCATAGGATACGGTTTTGTTTTGTATTATAGTGAAGTATTCTTTATGATCAGGAGTTGAGCACAAGCTCCTTGAGCAGCATGAGGTCGAGTATATTTACTTTTCCGTCACTGTTGAAGTCAAACATTGCAGCTGCTTCGTCGGAGGAGAATTTCTTTATTCCGAGGAGTGCCTGAACAAGACGTACTACCTGAGAAGTCTTGTAAACCTTCTGAGGCTTTGTTCCGTCAGGTTCTGTTCCGCCTATGAGTTTTCCGTCAGCGTATACGCATACGTAGTCACATTTTTCAGCGAGTTCAACACCGCCTGTTATGTCGTCATATTCGGGACCTATGTCCTTTATGCCTTTACGGCTCGGATCGTTTGAAGGATCCCATTTGTCACCGTAGTACATACCGATAATAAGCTGGTATTTTTTGTTTGAATTTGCTATAGCATAGTCAGGCCAGGATATTTCGATATAGTATATGTTGTCCTTGTATTTTTGCGGCTTGGAGAGAACAGCTTCACAGCCGTCAACCTCTGTCTGTACCTGATCATATGTTTTCTGAAGAACGAAGGAAGAAGGGATATCATCGTAGTTTTCAAACTCCGATATGTCAAAGAAGTATCTTATCGATATATCTGTGTGAGGAGTGAGAGAGTCTGTGTTTACAAAGAAGGTAAGCTTTGTTGCGCCTGCTCCGTCGCTTTCCTCCTGATCCGAGCAGTAGCCCATTACCCAGAAGTTATCACCTGTAAAAAGCTCTGTATCGTCAACCTCTTCTTCAGGAGGGAAGTTTTCATCAGGCTTCATTGATTCATCGCCGTAGCGTTCATAAAGAGCGGCTGCCGCACCTACTATTGCAGCGTTATAATCGATGGTAACCTCGTTGTAGATCCAGTCTGCTGTAACGTCCTTGTGCTCATCTTCAGCGTCAGGTCCGCCTACAAGTGCACCGTAAAGAACATGCTTGTGCTCTGCTGTATCTTCACACATCGTAAGTCCTGATGCTGCTCTGTGATGAGGGAACTTTGCAGAGTTTTCGTTGAAGCCTACAACATAGCATCTGCCTATAGGGTTGTCGCCCATGAGATATTCCATCTGTCCGAGTGCCCAGTCAGAAAAAGTATAGTCCTTGTTCTTGGTGTTGAACTTATCCTTTCCTTCGTTATACTTATCATATACAAGAGCAGTGAACTGAGCAGCAGTATTGTATCTTGCTGAACCCCATGTGTTGAGCCAGAAGTAGCCTGCAGGAGTTATAGTTCCTGCGTCACCGTTCATGGCAGCGTTGACTGATTTTGCCTGCATATACCAGAAGTCTATCTTTTCATACGGGTTTCTTCCTGCGGCTGTTCTGTATTCTTCAGCTATGTCAGGATATATTTCCTGTATTCTGCCGAGAAGTGTTCCTACGCCGTTCCACATATCGTTCCAGCAGAGGATATATCCCGGAGGAGCATAATAGTCAACATAGCCTATACTGTTTTTAAGATAGTCATGGTCGCGTGTTATGAGGTAGAGCCAGCATGCTGCAAAGCAGTAGTCGTCTTCCCATTTGTTTGATGTATAGTAGCTCTTCGGACCGTCTTCACCTGCGCCTACGGCTTTTTCGTTTTCTGTGGCAAAGTCAAACAGAGCCTTGGCGTAGTCAAGACACTTTTCTGCGTATTCGGGATCTGTATCCTTGAAGTTATAGTAGTTTATGGCAAGTGCAGCAGCACTTTCGGAAACGTTATCGGTTGTAGGGAGAGCGCTTGTGGCAAAGTATGCCGGTCTGTCCATGGCGTCTATTTCCGGAGACTGCCAGTATGCGTGATCTATATCACCGTCACCTACCTGATAACAGAACGCTATAACCTTTCCGTCTTCGTCACGGAAGGTACTTCTCATAAAATAATCGCAGAAGTAGCGGCAGATGGTTTCAGCATGCTCTGCCTGTCCGGTTTTTTCATAAGCGTCCCTGAACTCATAGTAGCCCCAGGATACAACTGAAGCAGCATACGCTTCAGGAAGTCCGAACTTTACATGGTCACCTGCATCATGAAAACCGCCTGATACGTTTACGGTTCCGTCACCGTCAGGGTCGAGTATGTCCTTGTATTTTTTTATAAATGAATCAGAGAGATTTGTGGCAGTTGAGTTGAGCGAAACCTTTGCATCGTATGTATGACAGTCACCGCGCCACGGAAGTCTGTTGTTTTCGCTCACATCTTCACCGCACATATTGGCATCATAAAAATAAAGCGTGTGCTGAAGGAGCTTTGCCCAGTTGTTTTCGGATTCTTCGTAGTCAACCTTTCCCGGAGTTGTACTTGCAGATACTGCAGCAGCAGAGGAAAGCATTGATACGGACAGAATAAGCGAAAGAGTTTTTCTGAAAAATCTTTTTTTCATTTTTGTCCTCCCAGTAAATAAGTTATAAAATAAAGAACCGTTTTAAAAGCCTGAAAAATTCTTATGCAGGCTTATTTTACAAAGAATTGATTCAGGCAGTTATATACTATAATTATACCATATCAGTATCAGTAAAGTAAAGGTAAAATATTTATTATTAAAAGGTAAAAAAATCCCCGTAGTTATCACCAACGGATATGACACTGCATACCATCAGTAAACGATATTTACATATTGACAAAGATATGGAAAAAGGGATATAATCTATAGTAGACGTAAAAAATATTTTCGTCATTTACTATGAAAAAAATTCTTATAGGACGGAACAAAAAATATGAAAGTAGTTATTATCGGAAGCGGAAAGATAGGAAGCAATATATCAAATACGCTTTCAAGGGAAAGCCATGATGTTACTGTTATAGATATAAAAAAAGAAGCTCTTGACAAGATACAGAACATGCAGGATATAATGTGTATAGAAGGAAACGGTGCAGATATTGAGGTGCAGCGTGAAGCAGATGTAGAAAAGGCAGGACTTTTCATAGCGACAACGCCTCACGATGAGCTTAATCTTCTGTGCTGTCTTATTGCAAAAAAACTCGGTGCTCAGCGTACATTATCCCGTGTGCGCAACCCTATGTACTATAGTCAGATGGATCTTATCAAGGATGAACTCGGACTTTCTATGGTCATAAACCCTGAGCTTATAACGTCGGACGAGATAATGCGTACACTGGTGTTTCCGGCAGCTGTAAAGCTCGAGGTTTTTTCAAAGGGTCGTATGGAGCTTGTGGAACACAGGCTCAGTGAGGACGCAGATATCTACGGAATGACTCTGGCAGAAATATACAAAAAACACAAGATAAAGTTTCTTATATGCGCTGTTGAGCGAGACTCGGAAATATTTATCCCGGGAGGAGATTTTGTTCTTCAGAAGGGTGACAAAATAAACATTGCTGCCTCTCACCGTAACCTTGAGGGATTTTTCAAGGCTATAGGTTCCATGAGGACAAAGATAAAAACAGTTATGATAGTCGGAGGCGGAGGAAAGGTATGCAGTTATCTTATAAAGCAGCTGCTTGCCGCACATATGCGTGTAAAAGTAATAGAGATAGATTATAACAAGTGTCTGGAGCTTGCCGAGATGTTTCCGAAGGCTACTATTATACATGGAGACGGCACGGATCAGGATGTTCTTCTTGAAGAAGGTCTTGAACAGGTTGACGCTTTTATATCCATGACGGGTATTGACGAAGAAAATATAGTCATGTCGCTGTTTGCAAAAAACAACTCCCAGGCTAAGATCATAACAAAAATAAACAGAGAGAACTATCGTGAGATAGCTATGCAGACAGGACTTGACTGTCTTATCTCTCCGAAAATGCTTACAGAATCAAACGTTTTAAGTTATGTTCGTTCGATGAACAACGCCGCAGAAAGCAATATAGAAGCTCTGTATCATCTTGTAGAAAACAAGGTGGAGGCTATAGAGTTCAGAATAAAACGTCATATAGAGGGACTTGTGGATATTCCGCTCAAGAATCTTGCTTTAAAGAAAAACATACTTATATGCGGTATCATCAGAAAGCGTATGGTCATGATCCCTAACGGAAATGACGAGATTCATGTAGATGATTCGGTTATCATAATCTCGAAGGATTATCATTTTTCAGATATAACCGATATTCTGAAAAGCTGAGGGGTGTTGGTTTATGAACAGATTTTTAGTTGCTCATTATATTTCGCGCATACTTGTTGCCGGTTCGCTTCTTCTGCTGATACCTGTAGTTGTAAGTATGTGTTATGGTGAATGGAGTACGGTAAGGGTTTTTCTGATCGTAACTGCTGCTACAGTTATACTTGCTGCTCCGCTTGCACTGATAAAACCTAAAAATACCCGTATGTATGCAAAAGAAGGACTGATGATAGTTGCCTTGCTCTGGATAATATATCCGGTTATAGGTGCGCTTCCGTTTTATATATCGGGCGTAATTCCTTCCTTTGTAGACGCTGTTTTTGAAAGTGTTTCGGGCTTTACTACTACCGGTTCGACCATACTCACCGATATAGAGGTGCTTCCGAAGGGAATGATTTTCTGGAGGAGCTTTACACACTGGGTAGGTGGTATGGGAGTTCTTGTGTTTGCAGTTGCAATACTTCCTGCAAACAATTCTGTCATGCATCTTATGAGAGCTGAGTGTGCCGGTCCTCAGGTGGGAAAAATAGTTCCGAAGGGTAAGGATACTGCCCGTTACCTTTATATAATATACGGGGTACTTACTGTTGTGGTAACAGTTGCTCTTATTATATGCGGTATGCCTGTTTTTGATAGTATATGTCACGCTATGGGAGCAGCAGGAACAGGCGGATTCGGAATAAAAAACAACAGTATTGCATTTTATGATTCAGCTGCTATAGATATTGTGCTATCCTTGGGAGTAATGCTTTTCGGTATAAACTTCAGTATATATTATCTTATCATAACAGGACATATAAAAAACGCTTTTAAAAATACTGAGCTTAAGGTTTACCTTATGATAATTTTAGCAGCTACCGGGCTGATAATGCTCAATACAACAGAGTTTTATAAAAACGTTTTTGAAAACTTCAGATATTCATTTTTTCAGGTAACCTCGATAATGACATCAGCAGGATTTGCAACTGCTGATTATACAAAATGGCCTGAGTTTTCGCAGACTGTGCTTGTCATACTGATGTTTATCGGTGCATGTGCAGGGTCAACCGGCGGAGGTCTTAAGGTGCAGCGTATTATCATAATGTTCAGAAGCGTAAAAAAATCAGTCAGACAGACGCTTAACCCTAAGTGTGTTTATGTACTTAAGGGAGAGGACAAATCCATGGACACAGCAACTGTTCATGGAGTACAGACTTACTTTATTCTTTACTTCGGACTTATGATTATTTCTCTTCTGCTTGTTTCTCTTGACAACAACGATTTTGCTACTTCGTTTTCAGCGGTTGTTACCTGTATAAACAACATAGGTCCCGGACTTAACAAGGTAGGCCCTGTGGAAAACTTTTCGTTTTTTTCTGACCGTACAAAAATAATCCTTATCATAGATATGCTTCTTGGACGTCTTGAGTGTCTTCCTATGATAATCCTGCTTTCACCTACTGTATGGAGAAGAAAATTCTGATAGTTTTTATACAAAAATGTTGAAAAAAATGTCGGGATTTGCTATAATCAATATAACGATATAAAAAATAGGGGATGGTTAAAATGTCAAAAATTCTTGACTGGAACAGATATATGGAAAAGGCAGTAAGTATAGTTTCTGAGGGTGTGATACTGCTTAAGAACAAGAACAGCGCACTTCCTCTGAATACTGCTGATGAGGTCGCTGTTTTCGGACGCATACAGCTTCATTATTATAAAAGCGGAACCGGTTCAGGCGGAATGGTAAACGTATCAAAAGTAACAAGTATAGTTGACGGTCTTCGTGAAAGCGGTATCAGGATAAACGAGGAGCTTTTTTCAATATACAAAAAATGGGATGAAAAGAATCCATTTGACCCCGGCATGGGGTGGGGAACCGAGCCGTGGTCACAGACAGAGATGCCGCTTGAAGACGAGCTTGTAAAAAAAATCTCCGGAAGCTGTGACACCGCAATAGTTATCATCGGAAGAACCGCAGGCGAGGAACAGGATAATCATGCTGATGCAGGTGCATATTTTCTGAGTGATACGGAAAAGGATATGATAACCCGGGTAAGAGCACACTTTAAAAAGATGATAGTTTTGCTTAATACAGGCAGTATCATAGACACGCTTTTTATTGAGAGCTGTGATCCGGATGCGCTCATGTATGTATGGCAGGGCGGAATGACCGGAGGAACCGGAACTGCAGCTGTACTTACCGGAAAGGTGAGCCCCTCCGGTAAGCTTCCGGATACTATAGCATATAGTATATCTGATCATCTGTCGGACAAAAACTTCGGTGATCCTATGAGAAATTTTTACGAAGAGGATATATATGTAGGCTACAGATATTTTGAAACTTTTGCAAAGGAAAAGGTTCATTATCCTTTTGGATTTGGTCTTTCATACACTACCTTTGATGTAAGCACAGTGACTTCAGAAAAATCAGACAAGGGAATTTTTCTGAAGGTATCCGTAAAAAACACAGGAAGCTTCAGCGGAAAAGAGGTCGTTCAGGTTTACTGTGAGGCTCCGCAGGGAAAACTCGGAAAGCCTGCAAGAGTGCTTTGCGGTTTTGAAAAGACAGATGAACTAAGCCCCGGTGAGGAGCAGCTTCTTGATATAGAGGTTGAGCTTGAAAAGCTTGCATCGTATGATGATACCGGTGTTACAGGACATAGATTTTCTTTTGTTCTTGAAGAAGGTGTGTACAGGTTCTATGTCGGAACTGATGTAAGAAATGCAGTCTGTGCTGATGCCATAGAGCTTGACAGACTTAAGGTTGTAAAGGTTCTCAGTCAGTGTCTTGCACCGGTTATGCCGTTCAGACGTATACGGCCTGAAGCTACTGCAGACGGAAGCTTCATAGTTGCCTATGAAGATGTACCTATGCTTGAAACGGATGAGAGAGAAAAAAGACTTTCGGATATTCCCGAAGAGATAGCATATACAGGTGACAGAGGAGTAAAGCTTGTTGATGTTCTTGACGGAAAAAATACAATGGACGAGTTTATAGCACAGCTTTCTGATTATGATCTTTCGTGCATAGTCAGAGGAGAGGGCATGGGAAGTCCGAGAGTTACAGCGGGAACTGCTTCTGCTTTCGGAGGAGTTTCTGAAAACCTTAAAAACTTCGGAATTCCATGCGGCTGCTGTGCAGATGGTCCCTCAGGAATCAGACTTGACTGCGGCATAAAAGCCTTCAGTCTGCCTATAGGAACTATGATAGCGTCTACTTTTAACAAAAAGCTTGTTACGGAGCTTTTTGAAATGACAGGTATGGAGCTTGCTCAGACAGGGGTTGACTGTCTGCTTGGCCCCGGTATGAATATTCATCGTCATCCGCTTAACGGACGCAACTTTGAATATTTTTCAGAGGATCCGTATCTTACCGGAGTTATGGCAGCTGCTGAGCTTACCGGAATACACAAAAGCGGTTCAGAGGGAACGATAAAGCATTTTTGCGCAAACAATCAGGAAAGCGGAAGACTTGTAACTGATTCAGTAGTATCGGAAAGAGCACTCAGGGAAATTTATCTGAAAGGCTTTGAGATGGCTGTGAAGGAAGCAGGTGCACGCTCCGTAATGACAACATACGGTTCGGTAAACGGATTGTGGACGGCAGGAAGCTATGATCTTACGACTTCCATACTCAGAAAAGAATGGGGCTTTGACGGTTTTGTAATGACTGACTGGTGGGCAGACATAAACGAAAGAGGAACTGCACAGAGCAAGTCAAACTTTGCTGCTATGGTAATGGCTCAGAACGATGTATATATGGTATGTTCGGACAGTGAGGAAAACGATGACAATACTCTCAGTTCACTCAGTGAAGGAAAACTGAAACGTTCAGAGCTTCAGAGAAGCGCGGCAAATATATGCAGATTTCTTATGGGTTCAAACGCCATGAAGTATTTTACAGACAGGTATGAGCCATATGATATAATAAACCGTCCTGAAGAGGATAAGGGAAATGATGAACCGGTTGTCTTCTATGAGCTTGATACAGAGCTTGAGATCCGGCTTGACGGAATATGTACAGATAAAAACTCTGTATATTGCTATGAGCTTACTATAAAGAATCCCGGATGCTACGAGATCGAGCTTACAGCTTCGTCGGATCAGAGTGAGGTTTCACAGATACCGGTAACATACTTCAATAACGGAACTGTATGTTCGTCGTTTACCTTTAGCGGTACAAACGGAAAACCGGTTTCTCAGACTAAAAAAGTATATATGTATTCCCGTTTCAATACTATACGCTTTTTCTTTGCACAGAGCGGACTTAAAACCGAAAGCATAAAGTACAGGTTCTCAGAGCCGCTGAAATAATATCATAAAACACAAAAAATCACGATACTGTTATGGTATCGTGATTTTTTTTAGAATTATACATATCCTACGAGTGATGAAACAAGAATAACTACCATGCAAACCGGTACTATAAACTTTATCATTATGTTGTAGAGCTTTTTGGATTTGAATTTTCCGGAGAGCTCTACCTCATCGGAGACATATGAAGGCTTTACTATAAAGCCTATAAGAACAGCGGTAAGGAGTGCTACAACCGGCATCATTATGTTGTTGCTGAGGAAGTCAAAGAAATCAAGTATCTGATAACCGAATATCTTTACATGAGACAGAACTCCGAAGCCGAGTGATGACGGGATCGCAACTATGAACGAGAATCCTATGACTATAAGGCATGCGATGGTTCTTTTTACTTTGAACCTGTCGATTATCATGAAAACGATAGTTTCCATAAGCGAGATAGCCGAAGTTAGTGCAGCTAAAAAGACAAGTATAAAAAATATAAGACCGTATATCTGTCCGCCCTTCATTGCGTCAAAAACATTAGGGAGAGTTATGAACATGAGTGTCGGACCGGCCTGGAGATTTTCCGGATTTCCGTTTGAAAAAGCAAATACGGCAGGAATTATCATAAGACCTGAAAGGAAGGCTATTCCGGTGTCAAAGATCTCAATACTTCTTACAGCCTTTTCGATATCATCGTTCTTCTGCATGTACGAGCCGTATGTTATCAGGATACCCATGGCAATAGACATTGAGTAGAACAGCTGTCCCATAGCTGCTACGACTGTTTTTATAGAGAACTGTGAAAAGTTAGGTTTAAGGTAGTATATAACGCCTTCCATAGCACCGTCAAGGATAAGGCTGTATGCTGCAGTACCGATAGACATACATACAAGAACAGGCATCATATATTTGCTTACGGTTTCGATACCCTTCTGAACTCCTAAAAGAACTATGACAGAAGTAAGGAGTAAAAATATTACAAGGCATACTATAGGTTCTGCGGTACTTCCTATAAAATTACTGAAGTAATCCGGAGCAGTTGCCGCATGTCCTTCGTTTGTTATATAGACCTTCATGAACTTTACGACCCAGCCGCCTATAACACAATAATACGGGAAAATTATCGCAGGTACGAGGGCAGCTAAGTAACCTAAGAAAGAAAATTTTTCGTTTATTACCTTGTAAGCTCCGATTACGCTTTTTCCGGTTTTTCGACCTATCGATATCTCTGTCAGCATAAGCGAAAACCCGAAGGTTACTGCGAGTATAAGATATACCAGCAGAAAAATACCGCCGCCGTATTTAGCGGCAAGATACGGAAACCTCCATATGTTTCCTAACCCGACAGCGGAGCCTGCAGCTGCCAGGATAAATCCAAGGCGGCTTGAAAAGCCACTTTTTTTTTCCATTATTTTTTACCTCTTTCTAAAAATAATAACAATAATAAAATTATACCATAAGTTATGCACTTTAATCAATAGAAAATGTATGGTTTTTCTGCTGACAAACTGATATGAAAATTTTCAGAGTAAACGCAGATTTACAAAATACACTTGCTGCGTTTACTCTGAAAGTTTATGTTCATTAATTCTGAAGAGAGGTTTTCCGGATATGCTGTGATTTATTTTTCATTCAAGCTTTCAACTATGGCAGAAAAAACAGTAAATGCTATCATTCTCTGGTATTCTTCACTTTCAAGCATGGCAGCTTCCTCCTTGTTGGAAAGAAAACCGCACTCTACCATTACTGTAGGATTTTCTGAAAAATAACAAAGAAACAGCTCCTTGCCGCATTCCTTTATTTCACGTTTGTTGTCAGGCTGAAGAAACTCAACAAACTTGTTCTGCAGCTTCTGGGCTATATCACGGCTTTTTTTAGAGCCCTGTGTAGAGTAAAACATCTGTGCGCCTTTGTATTTTTCATCAGTAAACTGGTTCTGATGAATTGATATGCAGATAGCGTTCTGATGTTCGTTGAACTTTTCAAGTCTGTTATCCATATCCGAGCTTTTCTGGTTTGCTATTCCTTCTATTCCGTCGTCATGGATAGAGCGGTCGGTATCACGTGTAACGTCAGTTTCAAATCCTGCTGCCTCAAGCATATCTCTCAGAGTAAGAACTATGTTGAGGTTTATACCTTTTTCAGGCGTTCCGTTTTCTGAAGAACATCCGCCGTCGATGCCGCCATGTCCGGCATCCAGTACAATTATAGGTTTGGGCGGATTAGTCTCAGGAACATAGGTCATTACGGATTTTTCAACCCTTCCGAAGCCATAGGCAATGCAAAGTCCTCCGGCAGCAAGTACAGAAACTATACAGGCGGTTTTTTTATGAGATGACAGCATTCGGAAAAGTGATCTGATGTTTTTGATGCGTTTGTTTATTCTCAAGATATTTCACCCCGTTGTGAAGATTTTATAACACTATATGAATACGCAGGTGTGGACAGGAATATGACAGAAACAGAAGTAAAACCTATATTAACTCAAACTACGCAGTAAAAAAACAGAATGTTCATCTTGAAAATCCAATAGAAAGATATTGTATGTAGTCTTCAAAAGTATTATAATAGAATAACAAACAACCATTAAAAACATCACAAAGGAGAAGACATGAAAATCTTATAGTGAACGCAATAAAAATTTAGATTTTCAAAAAATCAAATTGTAGATTTACGTGGATAAAATAATCATGTAACAAATCAAAATCGAATTTATTTATGCGTTTATTATAGGTGATCAGATAAACGGATTCACACAATTTTATGACAATCCTGTTCAGACCGTAGGAAGTTCAGTAAACTACTTCTTATCAGATCCACTGAAGAACAATCCGATATATGGCGTTTATCAGTATGGTAAATATTTGAAAAATGCGGTTTCAACTAATGATTGGGATACAGCATCATATAAGTTAGGTGTCGGAGCTGTAAATACAGCTGAGGTTGCTGCAAGTATTGCCATAGGTGGAAAGATAGGCGGTAAAATACCGACAGGTAAGATTTCTGTACCTAAAGTTAGTGCAGTTGGTAAGATACGAAATGCAATTGATAATTTCGGAACACCGGCACTTGCCGGTGCAAATGGAATGGTGATTAGTTCTGGTGCTGTATCTGTTCCGATATCAGCAAGTGTTTCAACAACGGCTGTTGCAAGCGCATCGGGAGTAGTGGCAGGTGCTGCGGTTGGGCAGAATGTTGTTTATAGTGGTAAGTTTTCAGGGTAGACTTCAGGTGGTGGTACTTCAAAGGAAAGTTCAGGTAACAAAAAAATACAAAATAATAAAGATGTATCTTCCTGTGCATCTCGCAGAGAATCTTTTAGGCAGGCAAAACAACAAGCTGGAATCCCAAATTCTTCACAGTTTAATAAACATAAATACGTTTACGATGGTACTTCAGAAAATAGAACTGTTTATGAATTTAT
>SVNR01000060.1 GCA_015066815.1 Ruminococcus sp. | reverse complement strand
TTCGTGATTTAAAAACTTTGCAGGATACTGTCGATAATGCTTTTAAAGTTTGGGCTAAACCCAATGCACAGTTAGCATCGCTATGTTCATTCTAAGTAACAATAATTTTGTCGTTTACTATAATTATTTTTATAGACACATACTTTTTCTTGATTCGTAAGCTTTGTATAAAACACTCGTATAACACAAACGTATAAGGAGATGATGTGATTATGAAAAAAATATACAAAGCAGCGCTTGCGTTTTCTTCCGTTTTGCTTATGGCTTTTTCTGCGGCTCCCTGTGTTGAGCTTGATGCCGCTGTATCCGGAGATGTGAACAGTGACGGCAAGGTAAACGTTATTGATTATATTTTACTTAAAAAAAGCTTGCTGAACGAGGATGAAAAATACGATGATCTGAAAACAGATATAAACGGTAACGGTGTGACAGACACGTTTGACGCTTTGTGTCTTAAACAGATTATTTTTGGGATAAAAACAGATGTTCAGCCTGAAAACAAATATCCTATAGACGAATCCGTGATACTTGAACCCAAGGGAACGATACATAAGGGTGAAGGTACATTTTACGGAGGCGGATATGAGGGCGGCTGTGCTATGCTTGATCCTGTTTCCCGGGATTACTGGATCGTTGCAATGAATCTTGAGGACTATGCTGACGCAAGGCTTGCAGGCGCATACATCGAAGTTACAGGAGAGCTCGGAACAATAAACATGCTTGTTACCGATCTTCTTCCCGAAGGAAAAAAAGGTGACCTTGATCTGTATGTAGACGCATTTCCTCTGATAGCACCCGTAGAAAAAGGGCGTGTTCCTGTGAGTTGGAAGATTATCCCGCTGGATATAGCCGATAAGGTTCCGGTAAGCTACAGGTTCAAGGAGGGGAGCAGTCCGTACTGGTGCGGAGTACAGCTTTTGAATCATCGTTATCCTATAGCAAAGCTCGAGTATCTCAATAGTTCAGGAGAGTTTGTTGAAATAAAACGCAGACCCTATAATTACTTCGAAAGCATGGAGATGGGTCCGGGCCCTTTTACGTTCAGAGCTACCGATATATACGGTCAGGTTATTGTAGATCATGATATACCGCTTGTTCTCGATGAGAGTATAGAGGGAAAAAGTCAGTTTCCCGTATAACTATAACAGAAAAGGAAGGTAAAAAATGAAGCTAAAAGCACTTGCAACCAGCATAATGATGCTTGCCTCATATACCGGAGTACTGCCTGCCGGCGCAGTGCAGACTGAACCGGTAAGAGCCGCAGAGCAGCAAACGGAAATAAATTATGCTAAGGCTTTGCAGTATTCCATGTATTTTTATGATGCAAATATGTGCGGAACAGATGTTGATGAAAACAACAGATACAAGTGGCGTACCGACTGCCACACTTATGATGCCGCACTTCCTCTGGATGCAGAAAACACAAATATGACAGAGGCCTTTATCAAGGAAAACATAAAATACCTTGATCCGGACGGTGACGGCTGTGTGGATGTTTCCGGCGGTTTTCACGATGCAGGAGATCACGTCAAGTTCGGTATGCCTGAAGCGTATTCAGGTTCTACGCTCGGATGGGGTTACTATGAGTTCAGGGATGAATATGCCGAGACAGGACAGGATGAACATGCTGAAACTCTGCTCAGGTACTTCAACGATTATTTTATGAGATGTACCTTCAGGGATGAAGACGGAAAGGTAGTAGCTTTTTGTTATCAGGTCGGCGATGGCGACATAGACCACTTATACTGGAATGCGCCTGAGGCAGACGAGATGTTCAGAAGAGGCTGGTTTGCCACAGAAGCACTTCCGTCTACTGACTGCGTATCGGCGGCAGCCGCTTCTCTTGCAGTAAACTATATGAACTTCAAGGATACAGATCCGGAATATGCCGAAAAAAACCTTGACTATGCCAGGGCTCTTTTCAGCTTTGCGGAGAGCTGTGATACCAAGGAATGCAATGATGACGGTCCTAAGTCATACTACGCTTCGTCCGAGTGGCTCGATGACTACTGCTGGGCATCCATATGGCTCTATATGTGTACACAGGATAAGCATTATCTTGATATAGTTCTTGAAAACATTGATTATTATGCCGGCTCATGCTGGACTCACTGCTGGAATGATGTATGGGCAGGTACTATGGTGCTTCTTGCTGAAGCAGAGGATCTGTACGATAAGGACGGAAGCATAATGAAGCAGTTTCTTGAGGTTCAGGGCAAGACTGAGTATGAGGGCTGTAACTTCTGGAATGCAGCAGGAGAGCTTCCGAGAAAATGGATGACAGGAACAGTTCCTGCCATATCTCCGGCAGGCTATGCTTTTCTTAGTGTATGGGGTTCAGCACGATACAATACAGCTACACAGCTTGCTGCGCTCATATATGATAAACACCACGGAGACAAGGCAGCCGAGTACAGCGAATGGGCAAAGTCTCAGATGGATTATCTTCTCGGAGACAACCCGCTTGGACGCTGTTATGTTGTTGGCTATAATGATTCATCCGTGAAGTTTCCTCACCACCGTGCAGCCTCGGGACTTTCAAAGTGTGAAGATCCGAGAGATCATCTTTATGTACTTTACGGTGCGCTTGTAGGCGGTCCGGATTCAAAGGATGAACATAACGATGTGACATCAGACTGGATATACAACGAGGTTACTATAGACTATAACGCCGCTTTTGTAGGCGCATGTGCAGGACTTTATCATTTTTATAAGGACGACACTATGACGGTAACTCCGGATTTTCCTCCTGATCCTGTTGTTTCTGATTCAGGTGTTGAATCATACTGGGTAGATGCCTTTTGTGTGGAGGTAGTACAGCACAGCGGACCGAAGGCTTCGGAGATAACACTTTATGTATCTGCTAACGCAACAAAGCCGGCAAAGGATATATCTGTGAGATATTATTTTAATGCAGCAGGTATGAAATCAATAGAGCCTGAGGACTTTACACTTGAGGAGTTGTATGATCAGACTGCTATGGAAACAGAAGAGCATGACGGTGTACTGTCAGGACCTCATCATTATGATGGCGATATATACTATGCAGAAGTAAAGTGGGACGGTTTTGCTATTGCAAATTCGAATAAAAAATATCAGTTCGCTATAGGTACATACGCATATCTGAACACATGGGATGTTTCTGATGACTGGAGTCATCAGGGAATCAAAATCGAAGAAAATCCTTTTCTCGGTACTGTAAGAAGAACAGACAATATATGTGTTTACAGAGATGGCGTGCTTGTAGGAGGAACAGAGCCTGACGGAACAACACCTTCCCCAAAGGATGAGGCTGTTTTGAAGGGTGATATCAACATGGACGGTGTAGTTGATCTGACTGACTTGTCAATTCTGGCTATAAGACTGCTTGAGGATACCGAGCTCGGAGAAAAGCAGCTTGAGGCGGCAGATCTTACAGACGATGACAAGATAGATCTCAGAGATCTCGGAGCTTTGAAGTTAAAAATAATAAGACATTAATTTTGTTAAGAGAGGAATTTTTTTAATATGAAAAAACTAAGAGGACTATGTGTTCTGTGCGCATTGATCTCGGCGTTGTCTGCATCTGCTTTTTATGCGGGAGCAGAAGAGGTGTCAGATACTGCAGTAACAGCATTGGATACAGAAAAACAGGATCTTTTCAGCATAACATATATTACTGACGGCGGTTCCGGAAAGATAGACTATGCAGAACCCTGTGAGGCAGGTGAGACTGTGAAGCTTTCTGTGTGGGCACTCAGAAAAGACGGATATTCACATATAGGGTGGACAGACGGTGAACACGAATATACAAGAGGGCAGAAAATCAAAATGCCGGAAAAAAACCTTACACTTATGCCTCTCTGGAAAAAAATCTACACGCTTTCGTTTGAAGATCTTACGCAGTACGGATATTCTTCATCTCTTCCGAGCGGAACAGTTTCTCCGGGAGAACAGATATATCTTCCTAACTATGCGATGTTTAACGGAAACTCACGTTTTAACGGCTGGCTTGTAAACGGAGTGCATCATGATCCGCTGTCATACTTTACAATGCCTGAAGAAGACACATATGTTTGTGTTGACTGGCTTGATCCGATAAACTTTGTATACAGTGCCGGTGATGTTGATGGGGTTGTAGGAAACGCAGAGTACAGATTTGACAAGTACCCGGGTTCGAAGCTCGAGCTTTCGGATTCTACAAGGCTTGCAAGAATAGGCTATTCGCTTACAGGCTGGTATCACAAGGAAGAAGACACTGTATACAAACTGGAACAGACAATTGTTATTCCTGATAAGGATACAACGATGTATGCGATATGGTCTCCTGTAAAGGTAGGAATGTACTTTTACGCAAACGGAGGTCAGGGCAAGATGGGATATCAGGTGTTTGACTACGATACAGTTGTGAATATTCCTGAGTGTGTCTTTACAAACGAAGGCTATAAGCTTCATGGCTGGAAGCTCAAGGAGGAATATTATGCCCCCGGTGCGCATATCCATATCAAAACGCAGAAAATGTATGAAGCTCTTGATATGAATGCTGTATGGATTGAAGAAGACAGAAATCCCGGTGACTTAAACGGCGACGGATATACTGATATTACAGATGTTTCTATGATGTCACTTCAGCTTCTTGGAGAAGAGGTTGTGGATGAAGACAAACTTTCAGATGCTGATGTTCTTTATGACGGCGATCTGAATCTTCAGGATCTGGTGTACTATAAGCAGTTCCTGATGGGTAAGAAAGTTCTGCTTGGCATGGAATCAGGTGAATAAAAAAATGAAAGGTGAAAAAACAATGAGAAAAAGGATCGCTCTTCCGGCAGCTGCGTTTTTACTTGTAACAGCTTCTTTTTGTGGCTGTGGTGTAGATGAAAACATAGATATTCAGGTAAGACCAGATGCGGCTGCAGTAGCAGAGAGCAATATCACAGAAAAGCTTCCAGTTCCTGAAGTAACTGAAAAAACAGAGGTTATAAGCGAGGTTACTGAAGAAACATCGGCAGTCTCTTCAGAAGAAACGGAACCTGATATAGAAACTGCTATAAGCGAGGTTGAACAGACAGTGGTACAGAACAACACAGAAGCTCCTGAGACTGAGGCAAGCTATACAGAAAAATGCGAAACAACACCGGAAGTCCAGACTCAGTGTGATACCACTTGTCCGGAGTCTGAAATAGAACCGACATATATCAACGGAATTCTTATAGCGAACAAGACATATCCGCTGCCGGAGTCATATAATCCCGGACGGCTGACTACAGAAACACTCGAAGCGTATAACAAAATGTATTCAGATGCATGTGACGAAGGACTGAGTATATGGATACAGTCAGGCTTCAGAAGCTACTCGGATCAGGACCGTATTTACAATGGTTATGTCGCAAGAGACGGAAAAGAAGCCGCTGACACCTATTCAGCAAGACCGGGACATTCGGAGCATCAGACAGGGCTTGCTTTTGATCTCAACACTATTGATTCCAGCTTTGCGTATACTGCTGAAGGACAATGGGTTGCTGAGAACTGCCATAAGTACGGCTTTATTGTAAGATATCCCCAGTCAAAAGAGTCGATAACAGGCTACAAATACGAGCCGTGGCATCTAAGATATCTTGGGGTGGAAACCGCTACAAAGGTTTATGAAAGCGGACTTTGCCTTGAAGAGTATCTTGGTATAACTTCACAGTATAATTATTGATTTTATAAAAAAGTTATCCTCCTGCAGAAAACTTAACTGCAGGAGGATATTTTTTGAAAACTAAGAGTATATTGTGATTAATCAGAAAGCTGATATTTTTTTGGAAACAAACTGCTTGAGTCTTGCAAGGTCGCTGAGGTTTACTTTTCCGTTTTTATCAACATCAGCGGCTTTGAGAGCCGGGTCTGCAAGCTCGGTTTCGCCGATAAGGTGCATGGAAACTTCAGAAAGATCGCTTAAGTCGATAGCACCGTCCATGTTTACGTCACCGATTGATACTTTGTCCGGGATATAGGCGCCTGGTTTACGTGTAGTAGTTGGTGCTTCTGTGGTTGTAACATCAGGTTCTGGTGAAGCCGCAGGAGTAGTAGTTACTTCAGGCTTTGTAGTTACCTCTGGCTTTGTAGTTACCTCTGGCTTTGTAGTAACAATTGGCTTTGTGGTAACTATAGGCTTGCTTGTAACTATAGGAGCTAAAGGAGCAGATGTTCCGTCAGGTTCATTACCGAACACAAGAGCTCCGTTATAGTATACAGGAACGTTTTCTGCAACTACGCCGGCCTTTTCGTCAGCGTCAAGAATGCCCTTGTTTGAGAAGTCGTTTTCTGCGTTCCAGCCGCTGCCGTAGTCAGGGAAGATGAAAGCGATGAGGAACTCACACTGATGTCTTCCTTCGGATATAGGCATTGCAACTCTTCCGTCAGGCATGGTAACTTCTATATAGTATATGTCTCCGTCATAGTGCTTGAGCTCGGAGATAACTGCACTCTTGCAGCCTTCACCGCTGTACATCGCACTCTGGTCTCTGTCACATCTGACAGCGATGTCTTCAGGCTTTTTACCAGCAGCGATTACTTCGGAAAGATCCATATAGTATCTGAAGGACATGTTGTCCTGTACTCTTGCCGGCCATGCAGTATGGTTTGTGAACTTGAAGCTTATTGTAGCTCCTGATTCATCGATAGTCTTTGGTGTAGCTACTACGTAGTATTCAGGAGTTCTTGCTTCCGGCTTCGGGAAGTCCGGATCTGTCTTTCCGCCGTATTCGGAAACCATCTTGCAGAGGAGCGCAGTAAAGCCTGCGTTATAGTCAGTAGCAACCTCGTTGTTTATGTAGTTTCCTCGGTCATCTTCATAAGAGCCGTCTTCATTTGGTCCGCCGACAAGTGCACCGTACAGGATATGGCGTGAGTCAGTAGGAGTTTCCATATCGTTTTTCCATGAACCATGAGCAGTTCTGTGGTGCGGGTTTTTCGGAGAAGATTCATCAAGTCCTACTACGTAGCATCTGTTGTCAGGGTTATCACCGAGACAGTAGTTTATCTGTTCTTCATAAAACTCCTTATACTTTGCAGCGTTAGGTGAGTCCTTGAGAATTGTATCACATGCTACTGCAGCAAGGAAGCCGCCTGTTGTAGCATATCTCAGACATCCCCATGTTGTGAGCCATCTGAGTCCGCCGGGGAGTTCCTTTACTTCATCAGTCCAGTAAGAAATATGTCTTTCTGCCTGATTGATGTATGTAGCGTCTCCTGTGTTTATAGCATAGAGGAGCATACCGCCCTGCTGAACGTCATCCCAGCAATGTGACCATGAGTACTTGAGTGTATCGCCCTGGCCAAGCTCTGTTCCGAGATTTGGTATGTAGGATTTTGCCTTGTCAAGATAGCTCTTATCACCTGTAGCCATATAAAGCCAGTTTGCCGCATAGAAAAGCTCATCATAGAAGTGGCTTGAACGATAGAAGCCTGAAGCGTTACTGTCGTTGTAGTCAGTATCGCTCTTTGCTGTATCTGCTATCTTGAAAAGATTTTCTGCGTGCTTTATGTAGTTATCGGTTTTGTCGGTCTTACCCTTGAGCGCAACAGCGCCTGCTGCAAGAGCAGCTGCCATTTCACCGCATACAGCTGAACCTGTACCTGTGTAGTAAGGTCTCTTATAGTAGCTGCCCTCAGTCATAGCGTATTCGAGAAGCTCAACAGGACCCCACCATGTGTGATCTTCTGTACCATTTCCTACCTGGATTACAGCTTCGTCTCCGAGATCGCAGTCTGCAAGATAGTCAAGAACATATTCGAGGTTGTTCTGATATATTTCGTACTGTCCTATCTTTTCAACGCCGTCACCATACATATAGAGGCCCCATGCAAGCATAGAAGCTGAGTATGCCATAGGTAGATTGAACTTTACATGGTCACCTGCGTCGTACCAGCCCTTCTTGATAAAATCGTCCATGGTGCAGTCGCCTTTCCATTCAACACGATTCCACTCAGGAAGCTCGTTTGCCTGCTGGCATTCATAGAAGTAAAGTGACTGCTGCAGTGCCCTCGCATAATCCGCCGAGCTTGCCGCTGCCGCATCCGCCTTCTGTACAGGTGTTACTGAACTGCTTACAGAAGTTGCTAACATTGCACACGCAAGTACAGAAGCAATGATTTTTTTCATTTCAAAAATTCCTCCTCTTAAAAATTACATATAACCATAATCGCTATATCCATAATCACTATTTAAATTATCTCATTATTAAGTAATTTTGTCAATAGTGTATTTGCAGGAGAGGAATAAATATTAAAAAATATAGTTAAGAGTAGAGCGTCTGTAAGGCAGCATGGAATTATTCGCTCATTTTTTTGTAATCAGCGCATGATTATTCGCTCATTTTTTTGTAACCAGCACATGATTATTCGCTCATTTTTTTGTAATCAGCGCATGATTATTCGCTCATTTTTTTGTAATCAGCGCATGATTATTCACTCATTTTTTTGTAACCAGCACATGATTATTCCCTCATTTTTTTGTAAAAGCATTGATTATGCCTGCTGTGGTAAAACGATATATAGAAAAAAACAACTTTGAAGGCTCACTTGCAATTCAGCGACAGCTTATTGCAGATTATAAGGAGGATATCCGCAAGTATGCAGAAGGCATGGATCAGACACGTATAATGAATGTTTTCAATCATATTCCTGTACAGCTTGCAAAAGATAATAAAAAGTTTCAGATATCAAAAGTCGCATCAGGTGCAAGGTTCAAGGATTACAGGGGCTGTATAGAGTGGCTCAGTGATGCCGGAATGATAAATATCTGTTATTGTCTTGGGTTTCCGGAGCTTCCTCTGATGGGAAATTATGATGAAGAAAAATACAAACTCTATTTTGCTGATTCAGGTCTGCTTGTAGCCATGCTTGACGAAGAGGCCCAGGACGACCTCAGAATCAATAAAAATCTCGGCGTTTATAAAGGCGCGTTGTTTGAAAACATCGTAGCTGAGGCGCTCAAAAAAAGCGGATATAATCTGTTTTACTACAAACGCAATGATTCAACACTTGAAGAAGACTTTTTTATACGTACCGCTGATGCTCTTATACCGGTAGAAGTAAAAGCAACAAACGGAAAATCAAAGTCGCTGCGTACGCTTATAGACAATGATAAATATACTGATATCCGATATGGTATAAAGCTTACAGGCGGAAATATCGGATATGAAAACGATATTTATACCTTTCCGTACTTCTGTACTTTTTTATTGAAAAGATATATCAAAACAAAAAATGGTTTTTTATAAAGGTAAAAATCGTTACAGTCACGAAATATACGGGACGTTTTATGGATCATATTTTTCAACAACCCAAAAATATGATCGTTGAAAAATCTCTGTAACCCCGCTTTTAAAGAACAAAAATGGTCACCTCATAGTTAAGGTGACCATCTGCGTTTCTAAGGAGAATTTTCACTCCGGAAATATACCGGCATAAAACAGATATCAGAACATCATTCCGTCGCTGATAGTCTGTGAAAGTTCGTTTTTGTTTGTTGAATGCTCGAGAGCGGCTTCTTTTGTTATTTTTCCTTCTCTTACAAGTCTTGCAAGATCTGAGTTGAGTGTGTGCATTCCCTGAGCCTTGCCCATCTGCATTGTGGATACGAGCTGGTGACATTTTTCTGTTCGTACAAGGTTCATTGCAGCATCTGTTCCTATAAGTATCTCAGTAGCGGCTACACGTCCGTTTCCTGCTGCAAGAGGGATAAGACACTGTGATATTACACCTCTGAGTGTAGTCGAAAGCATTGTTCTTACCTGAGCCTGAGCATGAGGCGGACATGCGTCTATGATACGGTCTATAGTCTGCGGCGCACTTGTTGTATGCAGTGTTCCCATAACGAGATGTCCTGTTTCTGCGGCTGTGAGAGCAAGCGATATAGTTTCGTAGTCACGCATTTCGCCGACAAGAATTATATCCGGGTCTTCACGGAGGGCAGAGCGGAGAGCGGCATTGAAGTCCTTTACGTCTGAGCCGACTTCACGCTGTCTTATTGTGGCCTTGTTCTGTGTATATACATATTCTATAGGGTCTTCGATAGTCAGTATATGAACAGCCTTGTTGTTGTTTATTTCGTTTATCATGGCAGCAAGGGTAGTTGACTTACCGCTTCCTGTAGGACCTGTAACAAGAATAAGACCTCTTGGTTCATTTACGAGCTTTTTGAGTACTTCAGGAAGTCCCATAGTATCAAGAGACGGAGCGTTTGTGTTGAGAAGTCGCAGAACGGCTCCGATATTTCCCTTTGCTCTGAATACGTTGACTCTGCATCGTGAGCTGTCAGGGCACTGAAGCGCAAAGTCGAGGTCATTTCCGTCTTCAAGCAGAAGCTTCTGTTCGTCAGAAAGCATAGAGAGTATGAGATCAGATATATCATCATCAGTAAGATCTATGCCGCAGGGTTCAAGAGTACCGTGGATTCTGAATACAGTCGGAAGTCCTACTGTAAAATGTATATCCGAGGTCTTTCTGCTCCTTGCTTCCCCTATAATTTCATAAAGATCGTTAATGTTCATTATAAAATCCCCCTAAATTTTTTTTGTTTTTCATGTGTAATATGCTAAAAAATATTTGTCCAAAAGAAAAATAAATAATGCATATATACTAAGATTATAAACTATTATACCATAATAAATTCAATCTTTCAACAACTTTTTTAATAAAAATGCTTTTATTGTAAACTTGTTTATGATACAATAGTATATAAAGAAATCTTTTATATAAAAATTTAAAAAGCAAAGTCTCATAAAATAATTGGAGAAAGTGGGGTGTTTTTTGAAAAAATGAAAGTAAAGAAAATAATTCTTGCCGCTGTGACATTCATCATGATAGGAGTTTTTTCATCATGCAGTGAGGAAAAAGACAACAGAAAAAAAATCACGATCTCATGGTGGGGCGGAGAATCCAGACACGAGGCTACAATAAACGCAATAAAAGCTTTTGAAGAAAAAAATCCCGATATAAAGGCGGATGTTGTATTCGGTGCATGGGATGGCTGGGAAAACTCCATGACAGCGGCGTTTTATGCCGGTACTCATTCGGACATAAATCAGATCAACACAAACTGGATAAGTGAATACGGAAGTGAAAAAGAGCTTTTTCTGGATCTCAACTCGGTTTCGGAGCATTTTGATTTATCAAACTACGACAAAAGCTCGCTTGAACAGTGTACTCTGAACGGAAAGCTGCAGGCTGTTCCGGTGTCGGTTACGGGAAGGGTTTTTTACTGGAACAAAACTACCTTTGAAAAAGCCGGACTTGAGATTCCGTCATCATTAAGCGAGCTCTATAATGCCGGTACAGTGTTCAGGGAGACTCTCGGAGACGGATACTATCCTCTTGTTCTCGGCGAATACGACCGTATGGTGCTTATGGTGTACTATCTGTGTTCTGTCTATGGAGAGCCGTGGATCTCAGACGGAAAGCTCAATTATACCACAGCTCAGATCGAGGAGGGTATGGAGTTTATAAACTCTCTTGAGGACGGTCATGTTATCCCTACTATAGCAGAAATACTCGGTGACGGAGCGGTAACATTCGACAAATCCCCCGAGCTTATAAGCGGAAAATATGCAGGTATCTTTGAATGGGATTCAGCGTCTGCAAAATACGCACGTGCGCTTGAAGATGGCCAAGAGCTTGTTGCCGGAGATTATTTTGAAGATATCGGAAAATACAAAGGCGGTTTTTCAAAAATATCCGTTGCATTTGCTATATCAGAAAACACAAAATACCCCGAAGAATGCGCACGTCTTCTTGATTTTATACTCAACGATCCCGAGGGAGCTGTTATAATGGGGACAGAACGTGGTATACCGCTGAGTGCATCAGCAAGAAAAGCATGCGAAGGTGCAGGACTTCTTGGCGGCATAGAAGCGATGGCAAACAGTAAGGTTCTGGAGTGGTCAATGTTTTCGCTTGATGTGAACTTTGAAAA
This sequence comes from Ruminococcus sp., assembly GCA_015066815.1. Taxonomy (GTDB): domain Bacteria; phylum Bacillota; class Clostridia; order Oscillospirales; family Ruminococcaceae; genus HUN007. Next base: position 3,330 of record SVNR01000060.1, on the reverse strand, counting down.
TCCCAGACTCAAGGTAAATCCCGAGGGTGTTTATTATGATGTGTTCAGCGGTCTGAGTTACGGGGACTATACAACGGAAGAAGCGGCAGAGATGATATCTGACGGGTTCTCTGATGTTCTGACATGATTATAAAACAATATATTTATTTGTCCTTAGGAGCAGGAGAAAAACAATGAAAGTAACTGATTACGCAGATAATTTTATAAAAAACTATGAAAACTTCAAAAGCTACTGGAACTATGAGGACGGCTGTGTGCTTACAGGCTGCATGAGAATGTATGAGGCAACCGGAAACATAAAGTACCGTGATTTTGTTTTCGATTATCTTTTTCCTCTGATAGCAGAGGACGGAACGATACTGAACTTTGACAACGATAAGTACAGCATAGACAGCTTCAACTCAGGAAAAATACTTTTTTATGCTTATGAGCAGACAGGTGATGATAAGTACAGACTTGCCATAGAGTATCTGTGGGAGAGACTCTGCAGATATCCCAGAACAGCAGACGGAAACTTCATACATAAATCAATCTATCCGGGACAGGTATGGCTTGACGGACTTTATATGGCACAGCCGTTTTATGCGGCATATGAAAAAAAATTCGGAAAGGGCTCGTATGATGACATTCTGAAACAGTTCAGAAACGTCAGGGAACGTATGTTCATTCAGGAAAAAGGTCTTTACTGTCACGGATATGATACGGCATTGGTACAGCCGTGGGCAGACAGAAAAAGCGGCTTGTCTTCATCGTTCTGGCTCAGGGCGATAGGCTGGTATATGATGGCTCTTGCAGACGTGATCGATATAATAGACGACGCTTCAGAGCCCTGCACTATCGTACTTACTGATATCTTTACCGAAGCGGTTGAGGGAATAATAAAATACGCAGATAAGGATACAGGACTTTTTTATCAGGTAGTGGACATGGGCGATGATGTACGAAATTATACAGAGACATCAGGTTCTCTCATGATAGCCTATGCGCTTATGAAGGGTGCCTCCGTCGGTGTTCTTCCTTTTTCGGAGTATTCGGAAAAGGGACGTAAAATATTAGAAAAAGTTACAGAGGAAAAGCTCACTGCGACTGATAACGGTCTGTCTCTTACTGATATATGCTGTTCTGCGGGACTTGGTCCGGGTATAGAAAGAGACGGAAGTGCAGGATATTATCTTTCAGAAAAAATAGTATCAGATGATCCGAAGGGTGCAGGTGTTCTTATGATGGCGTATGCACAGAGTCTTATGAATCAAAAACAAAGCATGGGGAGGTCACGGTGAAACGGCCTTCCGGGCCCGGCTTGACGGGCAGAGGAAAATATTTTCGCCAAAAAGAAAATGAGGGACTTCTTTTTATATCGTTATGGCTTGCAGGCTTTATCGTGTTCAGGTTATTTCCTTCAGTTTTTTCTCTCGTGTTCAGCTTTTCGGATTTTAACCTTTTTGGCGGTATAGAAAAATGGGGTTTTATGAATTATATCGGGATAGCAGCAGACAAAAAAATAACCGCATCATTTGCTGTCACCGTAAAATACGCTGCCATAACAGTTCCGCTGAAGCTTATAGCAGCTCTGCTTGCAGCTCTTCTTCTGAATCATGCAGTTAAAGGAATAGGATTTTTCCGTACTGTTTTTTATATTCCTACTGTGCTTGGAAGCTCGGTTGCGATAGCGATTCTCTGGAAGGCGCTGTTCAGGGACGATGGATTGGTAAATCAGTTTCTGGTTCTTTTGGGACACGAAAAAATAAGCTGGCTTTCCGATACAGGAAATGCACTATGGGTAATATCTTTTCTGCGTATATGGCAGTTCGGTTCGTCTATGGTAGTTTTTCTTGCGGCACTGAAGGCTGTGCCCCATGAGCTTTACGAGGCCGCCGAAATAGACGGTGCCGGAACTATAAGAAAATTTTTCACAATAACAGTTCCATTTTTAAGTCCGGTGATTTTTTATAATATGGTAACCCAGACCGGTCTTGCGTTTCAGGAATTCAACGCCCCCTTTGTAATCACGCAGGGAGGTCCGCGCGGATCTACCACACTTATTTCGCTGCTTATCTACAACATAGCTTTTCAGGAAAAAAATATGGGAATGGCGTGCGCTCTTACATGGGTGTTTTTTATTGTTGTATCAATGATAGGAGCTTTGATGTTTATAAGTCAGAAGTACTGGGTTTATTATGATGGTACTCCACGGGAGGAAAAATGAATTTTAAAAAGATAAAGCAAGCTTCGGTTTATATACTCCTTGTACTTATGGGGTTTTTTATGATATATCCTATTTTGTGGATGATATCAGCTACCTTTAAAACGAACAGCGAGATATTCGGAAGCGTATCCCTGTTAATAAAAAAACCTGTCACAGACGGATATATAAGTATTGCCGGTAACTATGGCGGCAACATAAATCTTCCGGGTGCAATGCTCAACAGCTTTATTATAATTGTGCCGAAGGTCGTTTTTACAGTTATATCAAGCGCTGTAACAGCATATGGCTTTGGCAGATTTGATTTTTGCGGAAAGAAAGTTTTGTATGCACTTCTGCTCTCGACTCTTTTTATTCCTGACACAGTAATGACTATTCCGCAGTTTATCATGTTTGACAAATTCGGCTGGATAGATTCCCCTCTGTATTCAGCACTGACAGTGCCGGCTTTTTTTGCTTTTGAGGCGTATTTTGTCTTTATGCTTATTCAGTTCATAAAGTCTGTTCCACGCGAAATAGACGAAGCTGCAAGAATAGATGGCTGTACATCATGGCATATACTTTTCTGTATTATACTGCCTTTGATAAGGCCTGCCCTGATAAGCTGTGCGATCTTTCAGTTTATATGGACGTCAAACGATTTTATGGGACCGCTGCTGTATGTCAGAACTCCGTCACGATATCCTGTTTCTGTATTTATCAAGCTTTTTATGGATGCAGACATGGGCTTTGAGTTTAACAGGGTTTTTGTTATTACGCTCATATCAGTGCTTCCTACTCTTATAGTATTTTTTATCGGACAGAAGTTTTTCGAAGACGGAATATCTGCAGGTTCGCTTAAAGGATGAAAAAAGCGAACAAATCCGTCATAAAAACACATCAAATGTGAAACAAACTGTTGATTATTCACAAACTCAAAAAAATAAAGAAAAAAAGAAAAAAAAGTGTTGACAACGGGTGCGAGGCGTGTTATAATAATAAAGCTGTCGGACGAGAGAACACAACAAAAGGTAAACGTCTGCAACAAAAAGTATCTTGAAAATTGAACAATGCACTATAACAAAACCCTTGAAGATTCTTTGAGAGTAGATACTCTTGAGAATTAATTAAGAGAAGTCAAGCAGAGA
>SVNR01000059.1 GCA_015066815.1 Ruminococcus sp. | reverse complement strand
ATTATTGACCATGGATTATATATATCCTGTTCATCACCTATAATAAAACCATCATACCAGCTTTTTACTTCATCTTTATTCGTATATCCGAATTCGTCCATAGCTTCAAATACTTCTTTTTCTGTAAATCCGAAATATTTGCAATATTTTGATGACATCATTGTACATAGTTCAAGATTATTAAGATCTGAAAACATTGATTCTTTACTTACTCTTGTTATTCCTGTAAGTATTGCACGATCAAGATAAATATTTGTTTTGAATGTATTATTGAAAAGACTTCTTATAAGTCCGGACATTTCATCCCAGTATCCGTTTATATATGCCTCCTGAAGCGGTGTGTCATATTCGTCAAGAAGAATTATTACTTTATTTTTATAATGTTTATTCAAAAAACAACACAACTGATTTATTGCGATAGGTAAATCTATCTCATCTATTTTTTCTGAAAACTCTTCAAAAATTTTCTTTTCAATTTTAAAGAGTTCAGGTGAATCGAGCAAAAATAGATTATCAACATATAGTTCACTTATTTTCTTAGATATTCTGTACATCGCTGATTCATATGTTTTTTCTTTTATCCCTGCAAAGCTTAAAAATATAACAGGATATTTTCCCTGCATCTCTCTGTATTTTTCGTCTTTCCATATTTCAAGATTTTCAAAAAGATCGGATCTGCCTGCGTATTTGTTGCTGAAAAAGCAGTTTATCATATCCATGTTGAGCGTTTTTCCGAATCTTCTTGGGCGGGTTATCAGGGTCACTGAGTCGTAGTTTTCCCACCAGTCTTTTATTAGTGGCGTTTTGTCTATAAAAAAACATTTGTTTTCTATTATTTCGCTGAAGCTTTGTGAGCCTATTGCTATTTTACGTGACATTCTCACTCAACCTTTCTTTTTGTTCCGGATTTTTAACTTAAGATATAGTTTAATGTTTATAAATAATCTCCTGTTACGTTTATTATCGGTCTCATATACAGAATAAAACATTTTCGACCTGTTTCTTCAAGAAATATTTTCATGATAAAGATAATATCCTCTCAGCTGTGACAGAAAATCTAAAAACGCCGCATTGTTTAAATACATTTTTATTATACCATAATCGCACATTTCTTTCAACTAAGCTGTTACGATAATACTTGTCAAGTAAGCACGAGAAAAAGTTTTTAAACTAAAAAAAATTAAGACAACAACTTTCCTTTCACCTATACCCGTACACTACAAATGCTTCTTCTGCCACATCATACTCAAACGGGATGCTATGCCTGTTCAAAATTCTCAGAACATCATCCTTCTTATCATAAGTCTGTACTTTCGGAGGCACTAACAACCCTATATGTGTAACCTCAGTTATAACGTGTTTTATCCTGAGCCATTCAATCTGAGCAAGATTCGTGCCGTCAATTTCCTCATCACCATATAACTCCCAATAAACATCGGGGGATTCTTCTTCAAAAAGCGTCTTATACTGCAAGTTTATATCCGGAATTTTCTCTCTGATATCATTCAGAAGCTCATGCCATTTGGTATTGTTCATATATGACACTAAACCACGCTGATTGACAATAGAAATTATTTTCTCACTGAGCGTCTTTTTGTTTTTATATTTTCCGGCATCTATCTCATCAATTAATTGCTGCATACTTTTTAATGAATCATCATTGACTTTGTTAAATGAATATGTCCTCGATATCAGTTCCTTATCCTTTTCAACTCTATACATTCCTAATTTATCATTGTGTATTGAATATAGATAAACCACAAAATGAATTCCGTCTTTCCAGGCAATATCAAAAACTTTATTCCAATATCCTTGTTCCGAAATATTTATCTGTTGAACTTCTCCGTTTCTGGTACTCAGCGGTTTAAATAGATCATTTATATTTTTGTGTTCTGACATACGATATCACCCTTTCATATTTTAAATCGTTAAAACACTCTCTGAATCTTCAATTTTTTATTATAATTCTTAACACCAATAAATTTATAATCAATATTATATCATTTTATATAAAAAGTGTCAATTATTAAACTGATTTTTATAAAAAACAATTATATTTGCACAAAACTTAAAAATCCCCCGGTAAGCAACACACTTCCCGGGGGATTCAATTATATCAGAATATTAAAAAGCCTCTTCTATATCTTCAGCTTCATTATTTGTTTCTGTATCTTTTCTATCATCTGTTGTTTTTCTGAGCATTTCAAGATTTCTTATCCGTATTCGTTCTATTACAAACTCCTTAACAAGCGTGTAGATAACAGCGAAAACAGGTACACCTGCAAGCATTCCAAAAAATCCGAAAAGATTTCCGAAAAAGAAAATTGAGAACAAAATCCAGAACGTAGGCAGATTAAGTTTATTTCCGAGTATCTTAGGACCCAGAATATTTCCGTCAAACTGCTGCAGCACAAAAATGATTATTACAAAGAGAATTGTTTTTTGCGGAGAAGTAAGAAGGACAAGCAATGCAGTAGGTATCGCTCCGATAAAAGGTCCGAAAAACGGAATCATATTTGTGATGCCTACAATAAAGCTTATAAGCATAGCGTTAGGTATCTGGAATATTACCAGTATAATAAAGCAAAGCATGCCTATAATCAGTGAATCAACCGCTTTTCCTACTAAAAAATCGCTGAAAATCTTGTTCGCATGAGTTCCCTTTACCATAAGCGTATCGTATACCTTCTGAGGAAGAATCGCATATGAAAGCTTTTTGAACTGTCTTACAAACGTCTCCTTGCTGAACAGTAAATATACAGAAACTATATATCCAAGGAAAAAGTCTTTTACACCTATAAGGAAACTGAACAACCCGTCCTTCAGTAAGATGAGATATTTTTCAATAGCCGGCTTAAGATTGGTTATCCAGTCAAGGACCAGTGTTTCTATATCTTCGAACTGTTCCTGAAACCAGTCGGTAGCCTGTTTGTTTATTTCAGGGTTTTCCTCAAGAAAAGAAATGACTGAATTATAAAGGGAATTCAGGTATTCAGGCATATTGTTGATGAGAGTTGTTATGCTTTCTATTATCTGAGGAACTGCCATCGCAATAAGTGCGATTATCGCAGAAAAAACCACTACTGAGGACACAAGAATACTCAGCGACCGCCTGAACCGCTCCTGTTTTTTCTTTTTTAAAACACGCGTCTCCATGATCAATTCGATTTTTCTGACAAGGGGCCACATCAGATATGATATGACAAATCCCCATATTACAGGTGATATCGCAGTAAGTATCCGACGGATAGCCGATACAAACACACCAAACTTAAAGCAAAGCAATATCAAAAGCATACATACAGCAAAAACTGCAACAGTATAAAAAGCTATAGTATTGTACTTTGTGTTTAATTTCACTTTCATGTCGTCCATACTCCTATTTTTCATTCATAAATATAAGTATATCATACAAAAAATAAAAATTCAACATATTTCTAATGTTATTTTTTTATAAGTTTACAAACAATTTTACTGGTAAAACCATATAAAAAATGTTATAATATTCTCATACACTTCTCGAGTGTATTTATAGTGAAAACAAAAAATAAATTTGTCGTTTACTATATTTATATTCACTTTATATCTGAAGACTATAAGGAAGTAATAAAAATGATAGATTGTCATACACACACATCCATATCACCTGACGGCTACGATGATGCCGCAGACTCATATGAAAAAGCATGCCGGTTAAACCTTGCAGCTATTGCGGTAACTGAGCACTGTGAAGCAAACAGATTATACGGACCTGAAAAATATTCTACAAAGCACAGTAACGATGAGCACTTTTTTTATAACTATGATATTTTTCAAAGATCAATGGAGAAAAATACACTTATAAAAGAAAGCTGTTCATCAGATACTGTATTTATCAATGGTATTGAGCTCGGTCAGGCTACTCACGATACAGATGCTGCTGAAAAAATCATATCCGACAGCAGACTCGACTTTACAATAGGCTCCATGCACGAGCTTCCGGGACGTGATGATTTTGCTTTTCTTGATTATAAAAATGAAAATATCGAAAAACTCCTTCTTGAATACTTTGAAGAACTTCTGAAGCTTTCTGAGTGGGGAAAATTTGACGTACTCGGACACCTGACATATCCGCTGAGATACATAATCGGAGAAGCAGGAATAAAAACGGATATCTCAGCTTTTGATGATATTGTACGGAAAATATTTACTACTCTTGCTGCATACGATAAAGGACTGGAAATAAACACTTCCGGGCTCAGGCAGCCTTACGGAAAAACATTTCCCGATCTTAAGTATCTTAAGCTTTTCAAGGAATGCGGAGGAAAAATTATTTCCATAGGTTCTGATGCTCACAAAACCGAACATATCGGAGCAGGTATTACAGAAGGCACTGAGCTTGCAAAAGCAGCAGGATTTGAAAAAATATATTATTTTATTAAACATATTCCATACGGGATATCAATATAAAAACATTTTACCGCTAAAAAACAATGCGGAGAAAAGGGGAAATTATGGATTCACTGTTACAGCTTTTAAAACAAAACTCACGTTTTTCAGACAAGCAGCTTGCTTCTATGCTTGGAACAACTGAAGAGGATATAGCAAAACAAATTAAAGAATACGAAAAAAACGGCGTTATAATGGGATACAGCGTTATTCTGAACGAGGATCTTATTGACGACAGCGAGGTCACTGCTTTTATTGATCTGAAGGTTACTCCGCAGAAGGACTGCGGCTTTGATCATATAGCTGAAAAAATAATGATGTATGACAGAGTTGAAAGCGTTACTCTTATGTCCGGAGCTTATGATCTTTCTGTTACAGTAACAGGTGCAGATCTTAAAACCATAGCACTTTTTGTAGCAAAAGAGCTTTCTACTATTGAGGGAGTAAAATCTACTTCCACTCATTTTGTCCTGAAAAGATATAAGGAAAAAGGAATTTTTATTGATAAGAAAAACAAAAATGACGAAAGAAGGATGATTTCTCCGTGATTGATTACAGCAAGATACTTAACAAAACTATTCAGGATATAAAGCCTTCAGGTATAAGAAAATTTTTCGATATAGCACAGGAAATGGACGATGTAATAAGCCTTGGTGTCGGAGAGCCTGACTTTCAGACTCCATGGTCGGTACGCCAGTGTGCTATAAAAAACATCGAAACAAAAAGAACAGTCTATACAGCTAACGCAGGACTTGAAGCTTTAAGACGTTCTGTCAGCAAATACATCTTGAAAAAAACCGGTACAGAATATGATCCGCTTGGCGAAGTAATAATTACCGTCGGTGGTTCCGAGGCAATAGATATTTCTATACGTTCTTTAGTTGAGCCGGGAGATGAAGTGCTGGTGGTTGAACCAAGCTTTGTCTGCTATACGCCGATCGTTCGTATGAGCGGAGGTATACCCGTTTCTATAGAAACAAAAGCAGAAAACAACTTCCGACTTACAGCTGATGAGCTCAGAGAAAAGATAACGGATAAAACAAAGCTTCTTATTCTCCCATATCCTAACAATCCCACAGGCGCAATAATGGAACGAGAGGACCTCGAAAGTATAGCAGAGGTACTCAGGGATACAAATATCATGATTATTTCTGACGAGATCTACGCAGAGCTTACTTATGGAAAGAAGCATTGCTCTATAGTTGAAATAAAAGATATGCGTGAAAGAACAGTACTTATCAACGGTTTTTCAAAAGCCTTTGCAATGACAGGCTGGCGTCTTGGGTATGCTTGTGCTCCGGAACCGGTTGCTAAGCAGATAGTAAAGCTTCATCAGTACGCTATTATGTGTTCTCCTACTGTAAGCCAGTATGCAGCCATAGAAGCGCTCGAAAACTGCGAGGATGAAGTGCGCAAGATGGTTGAGGAATATAACGTCAGAAGAAGATTTGTTACCGATACGTTTAACCGTATAGGTTTAAGCTGTTTTACTCCAGAAGGTGCGTTTTATGTATTTCCCTGCATAAAAAGCACAGGCTTATCAAGTACAGAGTTCTGCGAAAAGCTTCTGTACAGTAAAAAAGTAGCTGTAGTTCCCGGAGATGCTTTCGGAGACTGCGGCGAAGGCTTTATCAGAGTTTCATATGCATATTCCATAAATCACATAACTGAAGCTCTCTCACGTATAGAAGAGTTTCTTGAAGAACTGAAAAGGAGCTGACCATGAACAAACAGCTTTCTGTAAAAACATATGCCAAAATAAACCTCACACTCGATGTAACAGAAAAAAGGTATGACGGTTATCATAATATAGATAGTATTTTTGAAGAAATATCTCTTTTTGATACTGTAACTGTATCAATAACCGACAGAGGAAAAACAAATGTTTCCTGCAGTGAAAAGGATATTCCGATAAACGAAAACAACATTGCTTTCAAAGCGGCAGAAGCTTTTTTTGAAAAAACAAAAATCCATAATCCGGGCGTTGATATCTTTATCGAAAAAAAGATACCAAGTCAGGCCGGTATGGGAGGCGGAAGCACAAACGCTGCAGGAGTGATCAGAATTCTGAACAATATTTTTGAAACCGGTCTTTCCGATGAAAAGCTTATGAAGATAGCTCTGCCTGTAGGAGCAGATACACCGTTTTTCATAAAAGGCGGTATCGCCCACATAACCGGCATAGGAGAAATCATCTCTCCGCTTGAACCATTATCTGAGCATTTTATAGTCGTCGCAAAGGGAGATCAGGGTGTGTCTACACCTGATGCATACAGACAAATAGACAGTCTTAAGAACGTTCCTCACCAGAATACCGAAAAAATCCTTAACGCTGTAGCTAACGACGACATAACAACACTTATGGAAAATTCACTTAATACATTTGAACTGACAAAGCTTCCGGACGATATACAAAAAATAAAAGAAATCATGAAAAAACACAACGCTATAAAAACAATGATGACCGGAAGCGGTGCAGCAGTATTCGGGATTTTTAAAGAAAGAAAAACTGCAGATGCTGTATGCGATGAGTTAAAAAAAGCTTTTTCATTTTCCGGAGTATATACAAACATCTGCGGGGACAGAAATACTTTCAGATAAAGCACTTACCCAAAAACAAAAAATGTGAACATGGAATATATCGTTTCCGTGTTCACATTTTTTTGCTCATACTAAAGCTTTTCAACGCATGAAACATCGTTTAAAAACTTTGCGAGTCTTTTGTTTGCTTCGTTATCATCATCGGCAAATTGCGGAAGAATCTCATAAAGCTTTTTTCCGGGGGTATACTGATATGTGTTTTCGAGATATCCCATATCAAGTCCTTCCTGTAACCAGAATTTCTGAAGCAGCTCCTTGAGTTCAAAGTTTTCATAATAAACCTTGCAGGTTGTATTAAGTCCATACGAATAAGGACTTGTTCCCTCTTTGTAAACTCGTTTTATGGAAGCATAATCCTCAGCTGCAGATGAAACACCTACAATAATGTCGTAATATCCCTCTTCACAAACAAAAGTATTGTACTCAACATCATAATATGAAAAGTCTTCTTCCCGAAGTGTAAACGAAAATGTTTTTTCCTCTCCCGGCTCAAGAAAAATCTTCTCAAACCTTCTGAGCTCCTTTAAGGGCTTAGGACAGGTTGAATATATATCCGAAATATATATCTGAACAACCTGAGCTCCTGCCATATCGCCTGTGTTTTTGATTTTTCCGGAAATCTCCAGACTATCGCAGAATCTCAGGGAGCTTACACTTATATCGAAAATATCAAAGCTTGTATACGACAATCCATATCCGAAAGCATATGCAGGTTTGATTTTCTTCTTGTCATAATAGCGATATCCTACATGCATTCTCTCTCCGTATATTACTTCATGACCGTCTCCCGGAAAGTTTATACAGGTAGGACTGTCAGCATAATGAAGAGGAAAAGTAAGCGGAAGCTTGCCCGAAGGATTTATTTTTCCGGTTAATATATCTGCAAGAGCTTTTCCTCCTTGCATTCCGGGTAAAAAGATACAGAATATACCATCCGCGTACGGTAAAAACTCAGAAAGTGATACCGGTCCGCAGACATTAAGTATGAGGCCGAGTCTGAAGTTTGCATTCTTCTGTTTCTGAATGATCAGCTCCCTCAGAACAGCTCTGTCTCTCTTGTCAAGCTTCATATCTTTACGGTCGTTTCCTTCCATTCCGGGAAGTGTTGCAACGACAAGAATAGTTTCACCCTGACCTTTAATATGTCCTGATATATTCGGGTGGAGCTTCACACGATTATCTCCAAGCGCCTTTTTAAGCTCATCTGACAAGGATGTGTTTCTATCAGTAACAATACCTGCACTGCCTGTTCCGCATGTAAGAATACTTCTGCTGCCTGTTCCGGTTATTATGATATCTGTATTATCTTTTATCGGGAAAACATCGTTTTCGTTTTTCAGAAGCACTATTCCTTCCGCTGCGGCCTTGTATGCAATTTCGTCAGTGAATTGCTTAAGCTCCGTAGCTGTGCTGAATTTTGGCGTAAAGTCTTTTTGCTTGTCATCAAGATATTGTATTATCTGTAAAATATTCTCTACAGGTTCATCAAGCTCTTCAGGCTTTATTTCGTCATTTCTTACTGCGCTCAGAAGAGTTTCTGTATTAACGGGACCGGGCATATTCAGATCATTTCCTGCGACAACTGAAGCAGGAAGGTTTTTAACTGCTCCCCAGTCAGATATAACCATTCCGTCAAATCCCCACTGCTCGCGGAGCTTTTCTTTCAGAAGCCACTTGTTTTCAGTACAGGGTACTCCGTTTATCTTGTTATAGGCACTCATGACTGTTTTTACTTTGCCTTCCTCAACACAGGCTTTAAAGCCCGGAAGATATATTTCCTCGAGGGCCCTCGCTCCGATAGTTACGTTCAGTCCGACACGGTTTGTCTCCTGATTGTTCACAGCAAAATGCTTTACATTTGCCGCAACAGGATACTCCTGAACACCCTTGACAAGCTCCGGAGCCAGTACAGATATAAGGTACGGATCTTCAGAATATCCCTCGAACAGTCTGCCTCCGAGAGGATCACGATGAATATTTATATTAGGAGTTCCGAGAAGCACATCTATGCCATAGACTGTCGCCTCTGCCCCGAGAGCCTCGCCTACCTGATGGACCGTTTCCGGGTTAAAGGTTGCACCGAGCATTATACCCGGCGGAAAGCAACCTGGAGACATATCAGGCATTCCTGTTTTAGCATCAAGCTTTTCCTTTATTTTTTCATATAGCTTTGTTTCTTCTTCGTTAAGCTCATCGGGTTTGTAGAAGTTTTCTATAACCTTTATCAAGGTCTGATTTCCTGATACAGCTTCCGAATCCTTATCCGGTTCGTCCTGTGAACAAAAATCCCCGAAAAGCTGTTCAAAGTTAATGCCTGTCCCGCCATCAAGAAACTGAAGGCGTCTTATCCCCAGTTCTGAAAATTCTGCTGTTCCGAAAAATGATGCTCCGTTAATCAGGGCAATCTTTTCTTCAACAGTCATTTTTTCAATAATTTCTTTTATGCTTTTCATAAAAAAACATCCCCTTTTTATTTCCTATAAAAACTTTATTTCACTGTATACTGTTCACAGCTTTTCTGGAGCCTTATATCAACAAGAGCATCAACAAGTACTCCTGCTTCTGTAAACTCCTCTGACAGTATCTTGCCGTTTTCCCTTATACGTCCCGTAAGACCTGTCTGATCATACGGAATAAGAAGCTTCATTTTTTTTGTTGTTTCCGGCAGGGATTGTGAAATAAGACTGAGCAGATCGTCCAGTCCTGTTTTGTTAAGTGCTGATATTTTTACAGACGGGAGATCCGACGGAAGAACAACTGCTGAAGTGCCGTCATCGCATTTGTTCAGTATATATATGTGTGGTATATCCTCGCAGCCAAGTTCAGTCAGAAGATCATGTGTAACCTTGATCTGTTCGGGTGCCTCTGAAGAAGTTGAGTCTATTATTTCTATAATGAGGTCCGCCGATGCAGCTTCTTCGAGAGTTGATTTGAAGGCTTCTATAAGGCTGTGTGGAAGTCGTCTTATCAGACCAACCGTATCTATAAGCATAACGTTTCTTCCGTCAGGAAGAGTTATAGAACGTGAGGTTGTATCAAGTGTGGCAAACAGCTTGTTTTCAGCCAGTACTCCGGCTTCCGTAAGAGCATTAAGCAGAGTTGATTTTCCTACATTAGTATATCCAACGATTGCCGCAGTAAGTATACTGTCTTTTTTTCTTCGTATCCTTAGTCTGTTTCTTCTCTCCTCGAGAAGCTTCAGTTCATCCTCGAGCGCGTTTATCCTTCTTTTTATATGACGCTTATCTGTTTCAAGCTTTGTTTCACCCGGACCTCTGGTTCCTATACCACCGCCAAGTCTTGAAAGCTCGACACCCATACCTGTAAGTCTTGGTAATCTGTACTTCTGAAGAGCAAGCTCGACCTGAAGCTTACCCTCTCTTGTTCTCGCACGGGCTGCAAATATATCAAGAATAAGCATGGTTCTGTCAATAACCCTGATATCAGTTATGTTTTCGATGTTTCGTATCTGAGTTGCACTAAGCTCATGATCAAAAACGATGAGCTCAGCTTCAAGCTCTTCAGATGCATCTGCAAGCTCCCTGAGCCTGCCTGCTCCCATACAGCTTCCCGGATCATATGACGGACGCTTCTGCACAATAACTCCGACAACCTCTCCGTCAGCGGTCCTGGTAAGCTCTTCAAGTTCAGCCAGAGAGCTCTCTATGTCATATTCTCCTGTATCCACTGCAGCAAGAATGACTTTAGTTTTTTTTATTTCTGAATTCATAGAACAAAAAATCCTTTTTTTCCTGTAAAAGATAAAGACCCTGATAGTAAACAAAAAAGTGTTTTTAGCTGACTATCAGCCGATATATACATAGCTTTAGTAACCGGCAAGTGTACATGGCAATAATAATTCAAAAAACATGAATCATAAAATGGTCCATGTTTTTTGAAATTTATTTATTTTTCATCGTCAAAAAATCCGCTGTCTTCATATACCTTTGCTACATCACCATGGCAGTCAACATATATCATTTCCCTTTTATCGAAAAATAATATAAGTGAATACAGAATAATATATGCAAAAGAATTTACCAATACACTTGCATAAACACGAACGTTGTAAACAATAGAAAATGATGCCAGCATCATTATAACAGCTGCGATCGCTACCGCATACTGAATACATTTTTTGTCGGTTTCAAGCTGCATATAAAACATTACAACGACAGTAGAAAAAATACAATGTGAAATAATAAGAATCTTTGAAGCAGGGGTATAAAACTCAGATATATCAATAACATTAAAATCACATATCATTATTACAAACTCAACCAAAAAGTACAGCGCCATGGCTATTTTCAGAGGAAGTCTGAATCTGAGCTTTACAGTATATCCTACAACTGATACAAGCATAAGTAAAAATCCCGATACTTCTATTGTGTAAGCTGCCGCTTCTACTACGGGAACGATATTACCGGTTCTGAGATAATAAGAATAATATATCATCGTTACTATAATAAAACAGACGAACATTATATTTGACAGCAGTCCTATCTTAGTAATACCTCTGAACGAATTTATCTTTTCAAACCTGTTCAAGCTATATGCACCTCCGCCGTATCGGTATAGGTTTAATCTTCTTCTGCTGCAAGAGCTCTTGCTCCTATATCTGTACGGCAATGGCTGTTTTCAAACTTGATCTTCTTAACACAGTTATATGACTGTGAAAGTGCTTCCTTGAGGTTTTTACCCGTTGCTGTTACATTAAGCACTCGTCCACCGGCTGTGTAAAAGCTCTTGTCTTCAAACTTTGTTCCGGCGTGATATACAAAAGCACCACTTACCTGTCCTCTTTCATCGAGTCCCTCAATGAGCTTTCCTGTTTCATATTTTTTCGGATATCCTCCGCTTGCCATAACAACACAAGCTGCTGTTTCGTTTTTCCATCTGATGTTTATACTGTCAAGCTTGTCATTGTATATAGCCATCATTATATCAACGATATCAGTATCAAGGAGTGGAAGAACTACCTGTGTTTCCGGATCACCGAAACGACAGTTGTATTCGATAACCTTAGGCCCCTTAGGAGTAAGCATAAGTCCGAAGTATAAGCAGCCCTTGAATGTTCTGTTCTCATTATTCATAGCGTCAATAGTCGGCTTGAATATAGTTGTCATACATTCTTTTGCAATAGCATCTGTATAATATGGATTAGGAGCTATTGTACCCATACCGCCTGTGTTAAGACCCTGATCTCCGTCAAGCGCTCTCTTGTGATCCATTGATGAGATCATAGGCTTTATTGTTGTTCCGTCTGTAAAACAGAGAACTGAAACCTCAGGGCCTGTAAGAAACTCTTCAATAACTATTTTTGAACCGCTTGCACCGAAGATCTTGTCTTCCATTATAGACTTTACAGCATCCTCTGCTTCTTTAAAATCCTGAGCAATGATAACGCCCTTTCCAAGTGCAAGACCGTCAGCTTTTATAACGATAGGATACTCATTTCTTTCCTTAAGATAGTTTACAGCATCTATAGCAGAAGAAAATGTTTCGTATTCTGCTGTAGGGATATTGTATTTTTTCATAAGATTCTTAGAAAAAACCTTACTTCCTTCAATTATTGCTGCATCCTTGTTCGGACCAAATGTAGCAAATCCCTGCTTGTTGAGTTCGTCTACCATTCCAAGCACCAACGGATCATCAGGCGCTACAACTACGAGATCAGCGTTTACTTTTTTTGCCGTTTCCACAACGCCGTCAATGTCAGTTGCTTTTATATCACTTATACACTCAGCATAACGTGAGATACCGCCATTTCCGGGAACACAAAAAATCTTGTCAGCCTTTTCACTCTCGTTGATTTTCATTACAAGTGCGTGCTCGCGTCC
Organism: Ruminococcus sp.; assembly: GCA_015066815.1. GTDB lineage: Bacteria > Bacillota > Clostridia > Oscillospirales > Ruminococcaceae > HUN007. Next base: position 2,903 of record SVNR01000059.1, on the reverse strand, counting down.
GCCGCCGCCTACTACCAGTATATTCATTTTTTATATACCTCCTTAAAATAGACACATATCGCAAATGAAGAAAGGCTCCACATCTGCGATACGTACAAATCCAGTTATGTATATCAGGATTTTATAAAAAGTTTGTTTTTATCAGTGGTGGAACAGTCTGATACCTGTAAACGCCATAGCTATGTTGTATTTATTGCAGGTCATAATAACATGATCGTCTCTGATTGAACCGCCCGGTTCAGCAATATATGCTACACCGCTCTTCTTTGCTCTCTCGATATTGTCGCCAAACGGGAAAAATGCATCTGAACCGAGACATACGTCAGTATTTTTTGCAAGCCATTCTTTCTTTTCTTCTGCTGTAAGAACTTCAGGCTTAACCTTGAACATCTTCTGCCATTCGCCTTCAGCAAGAACGTCCATGCATTCATCAGAAATATATACATCAATAGTATTATCTCTGTCAGGTCTTCTGATATCATCTACAAACTGAAGACCCATAACCTTCGGATGCTGTCTGAGCCACCATGTATCTGCCTTGTTTCCGGCAAGTCTTGTACAATGAATTCTTGACTGCTGACCTGCACCGATACCGATAGCCTGACCGTTCTTAACATAGCAAACAGAGTTTGACTGTGTGTATTTTAATGTAATAAGAGCAATAACAAGATCATCCTTCTTGTCATCAGGAATTTCCTTGTTGTCTGTAACAATGTTTTTAAGCATATCGTTATCTATCTTGAGCTCGTTTCTTCCCTGCTCAAAAGATACTCCGTAAACATGCTTTCTTTCTATAGCAGCAGGAACATAATCAGCGTCTATCTTTATAACGTTATATGTTCCCTTTCTTTTTGACTTAAGAATCTCAAGAGCTTCTTCTGTGTATGACGGAGCTATGATACCATCTGATACTTCTCTCTGGATCATTCTTGCTGTGCATGCATCACACTCGTCAGAAAGAGCTATAAAGTCACCATATGAGGACATTCTGTCTGCACCACGTGCTCTTGCATATGCTGAAGCAATAGGAGTAAGCTCTCCGAGATCATCAACAAAATAAATCTTAGCTTCTGTTTCTGTGAGTGGCTTTCCGATAGCTGCACCGGCAGGTGAAACATGCTTGAATGATGTAGCAGCACAGTATCCTGTAGCCGCCTTGAGTTCTTTTACAAGCTGCCAGCCATTAAATGCGTCAAGAAGATTTATGTAACCGGGATTTCCGTTGAGTACTTCGATAGGAAGATCACTTCCATCCTCCATAAAAACTCTCGAAGGCTTCTGGTTCGGGTTGCATCCGTATTTTAAAAGCATTTCGTTTGCCATTGTATTTCCTCCGTATCAGATTTTTTCAAACTTGTTTATTATCTTTGTTTCTTCCTGTCCTGTTGCTATATCTATAAAACGAACGAAAAGAGAAACCTTATTGTCTTCGTTAAGTGAGCTCCAGAGGCTTTCTGCAAACTCGTTGATATCATTCGGAACAGAAACCTTTTTAGGTTCACCTTCAAAACTCGGAAGCGGATTGCCGTCACCCATATATGTATGGATAAAATGTCCTGTTCCGTTTAAAGGAGTTGAATATGTGTATGTGAATCTTTCTACACAATCAGGATTTCCATCTGCGGATTTAAGAATAGACATAGAGTATTTATAGGAGCCGTTTTCAAATTCCATAATACCGGAGATTCTCGGAGTATAATTCGGAGCGTCGTCCTCATATTCTCTTTCTCTGAGTGACTGTTCAAAAGTCATTCCCTTTGCCATATTTGTCTGGATAGTATCTGTCTGATCACCGTTAGTTACTATCGTGATATTTCCGAGCTTTCTTACAGGTGCATAAATGATAAGATGCGGATCTGAAAGCTTGGAAGGATCTGCAGCTTCTGTTTTTATACCATCATCTGTAGGTGTAAAAACACGGTTTCTTGAGTTTACGCTTCTTCCCATAATAAAGTATGCTGTTACAGCTTTTGTTCCGTCAGCAGACTTACCGATAACTATTCCTCTACCCGGATAAGAGTTGCTTTTAAGTTCTTCATAAATATCAAGCATTTTCATAAATAGGAATTCTCCTCTTGTTTTTTTATTTTTTAAAGCTAATCAATCAACATAAGCTTTTCCGTTTTTTATACTGATACGATCTTCACAGAAAAGTGAAACTGCCTTAGGCAAAAGCTTCCACTCAACATTTTCCATTATTCTGCGCTGTAAAACCTCAGGGGTATCATCGTTTTCAACATCAACAGTCCCCTGAAGAATGATAGCACCTGCATCGGCCTCTTCATTGACAAAATGAATTGTGGCACCTGAAACCTTTACTCCGTACTCAAGCGCTTTTTCATGAACTCTGAGTCCATAGAAGCCTTCTCCGCAAAAAGAAGGTATGAGAGCAGGATGTACGTTTATAATCTTATAAGCATAGGCCTCGGTAACACACTTATCAAGAATAGTCATAAAACCTGCAAGAACTATAAGATCAGCTTCCTGTCTGTCAAGCTCTGCGAGTATTGCCTTACTGTAGGAAACACTGTCAGAATAATCCTTACGCGGAATTATTACGCATGGGATCCCTGCGTTTCCGGCTCTTTCAATTGCATAAGCCTCAGGGTTAGATGAGATAACGCAGGATATTTTTCCGTTTTTTATTTCGCCACGGTTTGCGGCATCTATAAGAGCCTGAAGGTTTGTTCCGCCGCCTGATACAAGGACAACAATTTTTTTCATCATTTCCTCCGCTGTCTTACTTGATGATTACGCCTTCTTCACCTTCAACGAGCTCGCCAAGAATATATGCATCTTCTCCGGAAGCCTTGAGTGAGCGAAGAGCCTTGTCTGCGTCATTCTTATCAACAACAACGATCATACCGACACCCATGTTAAATGTATTGAACATGTCTCTCTCC
>SVNR01000058.1 GCA_015066815.1 Ruminococcus sp. | reverse complement strand
AAGGAAATAGTAAACAAGGACGATGTATACAAGAATATTTCAAGAAGAACTGCAAATATGATTAACATAGTAACAGGTTCAAAACTTGTAATTGATAACGGAAAGGAGAAAGTCGATATGTGCAAGGCGATTCAGGAAATGAGAGAGGATGCAAGGCTTGAAGGAGAAAACATTGGCTTGATTAAAGGAAGAAATGAAGGCTTGATTGAAGGAAGAAATGCGGGCTTGATCGAAGGAAGAAATGAAGGCTTGATTGAAGGAAGAAGTGAAGGGGCACGGGATGCAAACATCGAAACAGCAAAAAAGGTTATCGCTCTCGGTAAGCTCAGCTTCGATGAGATAGCAGTGATCTGCAATCTTACTCCCGAAGAAGTACAGAAGCTTGCTGAAGAAAAATAATCACACAATTTACGTTCTCATAAAAAATTCAAACGCTCCTGCTGTTCGTATGAATAAGCGGGAGCGTTTGAATAATAGTGTTATAATGCATGTAAGCATAATATTTTACTGTTATCCGGGCTTTATATATCTGTTTTGCGGCGATTCAATCAGTTTATTTATTTCATGCGCAAAAAAATTAGAATTATATAACATATCCACTGATCTGTCAAACAAAAAAACACCGGTATTAAACAATAAACCCTGCTTACCTTGAATATCCACCCTCTTTTTATATCTTCTTAAAAAAATCAGACCCTGCAGATATGCAAAGTCTGATTTTGTGTATTATATTACTTATTATTTCGGACCGAGACTGTTTGTCTTCTTGGAAACATAACGTTTGAGGTATGCAAGGTCTGAAAGAAGGATATCGCCGTTTCCGTCAACATCAGCGTTGAGAAGTGCTGTGCCCTCTATGTTGTTTCCTTCAAGCAGGTATTGTGAAAGAATAGAGAGATCTGTAAGGTCGATAACTCCGTTCATATCAATATCACCGTAAACTATCTTGCCTACAGGAGATGGTGTTGTTTCCACAGGCTTCGGTGTAGTATCTGCCGGCTTTGTTGTTGTAACAGCAGGTGTTGTTTCCACAGGCTTTGGCGTAGTATCTGCCGGCTTTGTTGTTGTAACAGCAGGTGTTGTTTCTACAGGCTTTGGCGTAGTATCTGCCGGCTTTGTTGTTGTAACAGCAGGTGTTGTTTCTACAGGCTTCGGTGTAGTATCTGCCGGAGGATCAACAACGTTTCCGTTTGACTTCTTGCCGCCGTCAAGGTTACTTCCCTCAGTTGATGAGTAGCTTGAATAGAACTCGTTGAGTGAAATACCTGTGCCGTTGTTTCCGAGTGCCTTCTGATGGTCAAGACCGATATACTTTCCTGAAACTGATGTCTGCCAGAGGGATTCTTCAAAGAGTCCGTACTTATCAGGATCCCATACTATTGTTGTACCTGTTCCCTGCTGGAAGGAAAGGTTTGTCCAGAGTCCGCCTGTATCTCCGGAGTTTGTGTTAAGACACCAGAAGGTGTGGTTGATGTGTTTGTCTATCATATAGTCGCGAAGGAGAGTCATCCACTTCTGGTTTTCCTTGCCATCCATATGTCCGCCCCACTCACCTATGAGAAGAGGAGCTATGTTTTCTTCGTTTATATATGACCATGTATCATACCAGTAGTCATCAAGGAGAGTCTGTCTTGTAAAGTCCTTGTCAAACCATGTCTGTGCATAAACTGACGGACCGTAGTCATGAGGAGAATATACTATCTGACTTGTTCCGTGCTCAGGCTTTATCGGATACTTTCTTGCACCTCTGAAGTTTCCGCCCCACCATGCACCGATATAAGGCGAGTTTGTAAGTGAGTCAGGCTGTCCCCATGTGAAGCTGTCGTCCTTAAGCGACTGCTCAACACCCTCTATAAGAATAAGAGCGTTCGGGTTTACGTCAAGAATAGCATCAGCACATCTTGTAGCAGCATATGCCCAGTTGTTTTCATCTTTTGAGCCGTCCCACTTTGCAGCAAGCTCTCCTTCCTGACCCTTTCCGTGAGGCTCGTTCTTGAGGTCGTAGGCAAGAAGTGTATCATCGTTCTTATATTTTTCTGCAAGCCATACAAGCGACTCTATCCAGAGATCAGTAGTTACCATAGTACCGTCTGCTGTTTCTTTTCCGTACCAGAGTCCGTAGTTATGACCTGAGTTGTCTGTATGAGGGCTGTGAATATCAACAAAAGCCTTTATACCGTATTTTTTACACTTCTGAATGATGATATCGAAGATCTCCATACTGTTTTTAAGAGTCTTTCCGTCAGCTTCGCAAAAATCAGGGTTTATCGTAAACGCAGGGTCAGTGTTTCCCGATACGCTTGAAACCGGATTTGGTGTGCCGTTCATCCATGAAAGAATGAGCTCCGTCGAAATAGGAAAACGTATGATATTGATACCGTGATCAGCTACGCTTGAAAGAACGTCATCAACGTCCGCACTCCAGAGATAATGTGCACAGTTCTCAGAACAGTTGAAGCCGAACCAGTTTGCGCCTGTAAGCCATACCTCGTTTCCGTTTTTGTCATAAAGACGGCTTCCCTCTGCATGAAGCCAGTCATCGTTGTTTGTATCTGCCTCAGCAAATACCTCTGTTTCCTGCGGAACAACCCTCAGAGACGACAGACTGAGTGTACCGGCAACTGTAAGAGAACATACAGCCGCCATAACCCTCTTGAATATACTCATGATAATCCATTCCTTTCTAAGAATAAAAAAATCCAGACTATAGTAAACGACAGTTTTTCAAGCGTTCACTATAAAAAAATGCATCTTACTATCTCTTAGTATTATACAATAACCCTGAATTAAATGTCAAGTGATTTAATAAAATTGAACAATTACGAGAAATATACCCTTTTTGATTTTATACAAGAAATTTTAATATGTACAAAGCCCCATCGGTTTATTGTACCGATGGGGCAAAACTGCAGAATAATTTATATTGCATTGCACATCCGTTTCCTGCGGTCACTACGTGCATACGGCTGATACCGATCGAAAAAATGTTTTTTCAATCGGTATTATTACCAGCGTGAACCCGAGGAAGAACCGGCAGTACCGTCAGTACCGCCTGAAACTGTACCGCCTGTGTATACCTGCTGTGAGTCACCTGTAACAGGAAGTGCAGTTCCTCCTGTCACTGTTCCGCCAACGTTTACCTTTCCGGATGAAACAGTCTTGCAGCCTACCTTGCATGAGGTCGCTGCCTTTCCTGCTGCAAAGGAAACTATAACGTTACCCTGGCTGTCCGAAACGGTTATTCTGTCACCGGCAGCTGCGTTTATAGAAGCTGAGAACGAAGCGGTAAGCGCAGCACCGCCCATGCCGCCTCCCATACCGCCGCTTCTGCCCTTAAGCTCGATAAACGTTCCCGCCGTGAAGGATTTTGAACCGTCCGAGTCAAAGGCCTCGTTTCCGTTTGAAACAGCTATTGCACCGGCTATATTCAGAGCGCCGTTTGAATCAAATCCGTCATGATCTCCGTCAGCAGTGCTCACGTATACAAAACCACCGTTGAGATTTATCGCATATGCTCCTCCTGAGGTCTGGGAGCCCCATCCGCCGGGTCTCCAGCCGCCTGGACCTGTCATACCAGAACCATCTGCACCGCCTGCGGCATTATATCCGTCATCTGTTGAATACACTATACATGTACCGCTGTTCTGTGTGACGTTGTTTCCCTCAACACCCTCGTAACACTCAGGGATGTATATAAAAACATCATCATAGGTATCCGCCGTACCGCTTCCTATTGTTACGTCTGTATCGGAGTGGATACCGTCATCACCGGTCTTAAGCTCCAGAACGCCTCCTGTCACGCTGACTGCAGATGCACCGTGTACTGCGTCATCAGATGTATCAGCGATGATCCTTCCGCCTGAAATATTTATTGTACCGTCTGATTTTATACCCTTTGCACTGAGGTCAGACGGCATTGCTGAAGTACTGCCGCCCTGATATGACGAGCCCTTATATGTGAATATATCTATTGTTCCGCCCTTTACTTCAACATCCGAATACGCATGAATGCCATCTCCGAACGCCCTGACGTTTACTGTTCCGCCGTTTATTATTACCTTGCCCTTACCCTCATCGGTATCGTTGGTTGCCTTTATACCATCACCGGTGCCTGTTTTTATGTCAAGTACAAGACTTGAAAAATCAGTATCGTCCGCGTCGCCTATCTTTACACTGTCCTTTCCTCTGACGCCGTCATCTGCCGCATTTACTGTTATGCTGCCGTTAAATATCTTTACAGAATCCTTTCCGACAATACCATCAGCACAGTTTCCGTTTACAGTAAGCTTTCCCTTGCCCTTGAACTTAAGATCATCCTTTGAATATACAGCACCCGAATCCCCGTCGGCGTTCGTGTACTGAGCTCCATCGGTTATAACGTTTTCCGTTCCCTTCTTTACTGTTATCACACACTCGTCATCAACACTTGCTATATACAGCGGCGAATTGTCAAGTGATGTGATATCAACGCCCTCAAGCGACAGCTCTACCTTTCCGGCAGGATAGAGAGTCTTGTCAACGTTTACTATTATCTGTCCGTCACTGAGCTTTCCTGTGACCGAATATTCGCCAGGCTCAGTTATTGTTACAACGCTTCCCTCGGAAGCCGCTCCTGTACCGGTTATGCTTATCCCTTCATCTGAAAGAGTTATTGTTTTTTTCTCATCAGCAGCAGGCGGTTCCGGCTCCTGCTGTCCGGACAGGCTGTTTATAAGGAGTATGCAGTCTATTATGTTTACACGTCCGTCGCCGTTCATATCTGCGTTGGCTGTGCTTATACCTTCTTCCCTGCCGAGTGTATAGTTTATAAAAGAAACAAGATCTGCCGCAGTGACGGAACCATCTCCGTTAACATCTCCCTGCGTGGTGCTTTCAGCTGATATAAGCAAAGCTCTGTCAGCACCTGACGGCCATATATACGAAGCTGCGGCGGCAAATGCAACAATTGCGCATAATATCCTTTTTGAAGCGGTTTTGTTTTTTTTCATTTTTATAACCTCTTTTCTGACATAAAAACTGCATTTTTTTCCTGAAAACACTTATCATTTTTTGCGGTTTAAAACTTTTTCAGGTCATTTTTTGCTGAAAATACTTTTTTATACTGCCATTATAAATACTGATTATGTCTTTTTTGTTACGCTTTAGTTAATTTTTATGTAATTTTCTTGAAAATATTTTACGTTTGATACATATATCAATAATATACATCGAGTCACACAAAAACGTACTTCTGCATATTTTAAGATTATTTTAAGAATATTAGCTTAAAATAAAACTATTAAAAGGAATCGGGCAAACAAAGAAAAAAAACGTACATTTTTTTATTTTTTCAAAGAAAGAAGTGATCGGATGGCAATCAGCACTTTCAAGAGAAAAGAAATCAAGTTTGTTCTTGACGAGGAACAGTATGCAAGATTAAACTCCGTACTCCTGCAGCATATGAACTATGACGAGTTCTGCGTAGACGGCAAGGAATACGGTATATACAACGTATACTACGACACTCCTGATAACTTTCTCATAAGAGAATCTCTTGAAAAACCATACTACAAAGAAAAGATCAGACTGCGGAGTTATTTTTCTCCTGCAAAGGAAAATGACAACGTTTACCTTGAGCTGAAGAAAAAAATAGGCGGTATAGTAACAAAAAGAAGAATATCCCTTACTCTCGGTCAGGCAAACGCTTTTCTTCTTGAAGGACAGATACCGGATCTGAGCAAAGGTAAAAAAGCATATATACAGGGGCAGGTACTGAACGAGCTTGTTGTGTTCCTGAAAAACTACCCTGTTATCCCGCGTCAGTACATAAGCTATCAGCGTTCTGCCTACTTCGGAAAGGATGACGGAAGCTTCAGACTTACTTTTGACAGAGCCATAACCCAGCGCAGGTTTGACGTGGGTCTTGACAAACCGAACTACGGTATACAGTTACTGCCTCCCGGACAGTATCTTATGGAAGTAAAGATAGGCGCTTCCATGCCTATGTGGCTGTCTGAACAGCTTGCAGAGCTTGGCGTGTATAAAACAAGCTTCTCAAAGTACGGACGCGCATTCAGATCCTATATAACGGAAACTCATACATCACATGCACAGAAAGGAAGTATTCAACTTGTTTGATTCTATATTCAGCCAGGTGGGATTAACACTCGGTACATTTATCATATCAGTATTCAGTTCAGTAATGACAGGCTTCATCATAAGCCTGATATATCTTATAACCAACCGCAAGGAGGGTTACTCTCAGAGCTATGTATGGACGATAATCATGCTCCCTCCTATAGTAGCTATCGTTATCGCAACTATAGGCGACAATGTCGCAAGCTCACTGAGTCTTGCAGGCGCGTTTACTCTTGTACGATTCAGAAGTGCTCCCGGAGACCCGAAGCAGATAGCATATATCTTCTACGCAACTGCAACCGGTCTTATATGCGGTCTCGGATATATAGGCTATGCCTTTATCTTCCTTGCACTCATAGCTGTGATCATAACCGTACTCTATAAGACAAAGTTCGGTGCTCCTGCAACAAGCAGCATGACTCTCAAGATATCAATCCCGGAAAACCTCAACTATGTGGGACTTTTTGATAAGGTTCTTGATAAGTACACCTCCAACTGGACTCTCAGAAGAGTAAAAACAACAGAGTTCGGAACTCTGTTTGAGCTTATCTATAGTATAGAAATGCACAACACAGCAAACCAGAAGGCTTTTATCGATGAGGTAAGAACACTCAACGGAAATCTTAACGTGACACTTGTTCTTTATAAGTACGACGACAAGATCTACGCAGCATAATATTTTATAAAGCGATCGCTTCCGTAATCCAGAACGGAAGCGATCGTTTTTTATAGTAAAAAAATATGTACACACGAAAACTACCTTGTTATTTCGATTCTGAAGTTTCCGTCATTATCGACCTTGAGTCTCAAGGTTTTTATATATTTGTTATAGAAGGTTTCTATTTCTCTTTCGGAGGCTTTTATTCTTGTTTCTTCATATAGCTTTACTGCAAGCTCCTTTCCGTTTATATATGGTATATCCTTTAAGTATTTTTCAAGAGTATCAAACAGTACAGCTTTTTTCAGATCCTCTATGTTTCCCGAACAAAAATCATCTATAGAACAATAATATATCCCTCTCTCTGAAAGCGCGTCCTTTATAGCCTGTCCGCACTTCGAATACTCGTACATTACAAGGAACTCCGCATCCGGAAGAGATGATATAAGTCCCCAGTAGTCAGAATCACTCGAAAACAAAATAAACGAATCAATATTCTGCTTGTAAAAAGCCTCGCAGACTCCTGCGGTCATTTTTATGTCTACAAGGGATTTGCTGTCGGTCACTCTTGCAACTTCAATATGCTCAACGGGGATTTTGGTGAATCTGTTTATCCAGTCCCATCCGCTCGAGGTGTGATAATCATCATATAAAATAATTTTTTCTATCTTTGAAAGCTCGTCCTGATTAAGGTTTTTGATTACTCCGTAGAGCTTATATACATCTGAGTTTTCACAATCAACTACTACTGCTATTTTCTGCCCGGCCTCTATAAAATCATAAATATTTCTCTTGGTATCTTCAGCAGCGTCCTTAAACTTGGTTTTGTCACCGAAAACCTCACCATGCTGTTCATACAGAACGCTTATAAACTTTCCGTCATTATAAAGAATACTTCCATAATCCTTCGGATTCCAATGAATATATACCTGAAAAGGATAATACTCAAGATTTGCCATATACTTGTCAAACTCTTTTTTCAGTATATTAGGCTTTTTATATCTCGGTGAATAAAACAGCTCTTTTATGTATTCCCAGCTTATCCAGTCATAGAACAGCTCCGAGCACTTGTCTATGTTTTCTGCTATAAGCCGTGTTATATCAACTATATACTTTTCTGAACGGTAGTTCGGCTGTATCACTTTTATTCCCCACCGTTCGAGAGCTTTGATATTGTCCTGATCGTACCATTCGAGCCTGTCGAGATTTTTCAGGTTATATCTCATTTCGTCGTCTGTTTTTCTGAACTTCAGAAGAAGAGTCGTCCTCAGCTTACAAAGGTATCTGATTATCGTTGCGTCACGGTTGCTGTAAAGCTTCTGCAGCAGCTCATGGCACTCTTCGTCGAAGCATCCTTCAAGTATATGCTTCTTCACACCTATGAGATATGCTATAGTAGCCGTCATATCTTTTGTATCAACTGTCATTTTCTATTCCACCTTTCTGCAGTATTTTTTTTGATAATATACTGTAAACGATATGTTTATTTTTCGTTTACTATCAGTCTGTATGCCCGTAGCCGGCAGCTGTGCAGGGCAATAAAAATAAATTATTATACTATAATTATAACATTATTTTTCACTGCAATCAATCAAAATCGTAAAAAACAGAAGATAATTTTGTGACGGTTTTGTGACATTGAAACAATTTAGTGTCAGAAAATGACAAACAAACATAGTTTCTTGTTATCAAAACGTATTATAAGCAATAGTTTTTCGCAAAATATAATATAACACAACAGCCTGAAAAAGCAGATCTTTGACACTCTCTGAGATCTTCTTTATCTTCCTGAAATCATAGTGAACGAAAAAATTTTTTCCACTCAGCATATATTGACTTTGTACAAAAAATGTTCTATAATTTACTTAATCAAGCCTGATTTACACAAAATTTGTATCTATTTGAAAAGCGTACAAAAAAACATGTGTGAAGTTAAAACAATTTTTTTGGAAGGATGGTAAAAATGAGATCGAGAAAAAGACTATTGACGCTGCTTCTGTCAGCTGCGTTTCTGATGTATTCGGCTCCTGAGGGCAAGGTCCTGCTGAATGCAGCAGAGGGAACCTCTTCGTCGGGACTTACTCCCTGTATACGCTCTGACACCAACAGCAAAAAATTCACTCACAACGAGTGGACGGGAAAGGACTACAAGGACACGGCAGGAAATTCAGTTACAGGAGAAGACGTGTTCGGTATAAACCGTGAAGAAGCAGTAGCTTCAATGATACCGTATCAGGATACTGACCACGCCGCAGCAGCCGTCTGGGACTACAATGCACGTGAAAACTCATCATACATACAGTTCCTGACCGGAGAGGATGAAAAATGGTCGCTTACTGTTGTTCAGAATCAGGAAAAGGCAAACCCCTATCTGCAGGCAGGGTTTATGAATCCCGGATATGAGGCATCAGCTTCTGACGGCTGGAAAAGCGTAACACTTCCCGAAAGCTGGACATGTCAGGGCTTTGACTTTCCTATATACGCAAACGTTATCATGCCGTGGCAGAGCAGGTTTGATTCATATGTACCGGTACCACAGGCACCTGTAAACTATAACCCTGTAGGTCTCTACAGAAAAACCTTTACAATAAACCCCGGTATGCTCGAGAACAACCGCAGAGTATGCGTACAGTTTGACGGCGTCGAATCAGCGTATTATCTCTATATAAACGGAAAGGAAGTCGGCTACAGCGAGGACACGTTCAGTCCTCACCGTTTTGATATCACTGACTATCTTACCTCCGGCGAAAACACGATTGCCGTAAAGGTACACAAGTTCTGCGACGGAACATGGTTTGAAGGTCAGGATATGATATACGACGGAGGTATTTTCAGAGATGTGTTCTTAATGAGCGAGCCGCTTGTAAAAATACACGACTACACCGTAAAGACAGACCTTGACAACAGCTACCGGAACGCAGTCCTGAGTATTTCCGCAGATATAAAGAACAATTCTTCCTCTGACCACTCAGGCTGGAGCATAAAGGCACAGATACTTGACGAAAACGGCACCGCACTTATAAACGAAGCTTCTATTCCTGTAAACAGCATAGGTTCCGGAAAAACATCCGCGTTTTCTGCCGATATAAACGTAACTGCGCCGAAGCTATGGTCAGATGAACACCCGAACCTCTATGCTCTCATACTCACTCTCGTAGACGGAAAGGGAAATGAGGTTGAAACAGTTTCCACACAGCTCGGCTTCAGGGAAATAAACTTCACCTCAACACAGGTAGACCAGAGCTACAAAGTAACTACGACACGCTGGAACCCTATAACTATAAACGGAAAACGTCTTCTTTTCAAGGGTGTTAACAGGCACGACACAGACCCGTTCCACGGAAAAGCTGTAACACAGGAGTGTATGGAAGAGGATATCCGTATAATGAAGCAGAACAACATAAACTCCATACGAACATCTCACTACAGCAACGATTCTTATCTTTACTGGCTTTGCAACAAGTACGGTATGTATATGATGGCTGAAACCAACCTTGAATCCCATGCTCTTATGAACGACAACAACTCCAAGGGACTCTTCTATGAGCTTGCGCTCGACAGGACAGCCACTACTTTTGAACGTCTCAAAAACAACCCGTCTATAGTATCCTGGTCGATAGGAAACGAAATGGTATACACCGGAGACGCAGGCACTTCAAACGGAATGTTCAGAGATATGATCTGGTTCTTCAAGAGAAACGACCCGACAAGACCCGTACACAGCGAAGGTATGGGAGACAAGCTGGGCGTTGATATGAGCAGTCAGATGTATCCGAGTCAGGACGGAATAAAGTCCAAGGCAGGAAGCGGAAAAATGCCGTACGTTATGTGCGAATACGTTCATGCCATGGGTAACTCTGTAGGCGGACTCAAGGAATACTGGGATGTTATAAGAAGCGCAGACAATATGCTCGGCGGCTTTATCTGGGACTGGGCAGACCAGTCAAGAGCAGTAAGCCTTGATACTGTTAATTCGGGAGGCGTTATCACGGATGAAACAGGCGTGCGTGGAAAATGCATCGGAAGCCTTGTTTCAAACGCAGGTGACGGTTCTCTTAACGGCGGAAAAGCTTTTAACGGCTATACTGTCATGAATAACAGCGGAAAGTACAATCAGGCACTGTCAGGTACCGGAAAAGCCTTTACCTTCGAGGCAATAGTAAAGCCCTCCTCATCCGCTCAGAACAGTGTACTCATATCAAAGGGCGACAGACAGGCCGCACTCAAAACACGAAGCTCCGGAAGCGGTCTTGAGTTTTTCGTATACGACAAGAACTGGAAGTCAGTATCATGCGACTTCCCTGCAGGCTGGGAAAACAACTGGCATCAGGTAGTCGGAGTATACGACAAGGGAAAGGTTTCGATATATATTGACGGAAACCTTATCAAGTCCGGTACTGTCGAGGATGGAATAGCTGCAGGCAGTCAGCCTGTAGGCGTGGGCTTCGACCCTGAAACAGGAAGAAAGTTTGACGGACAGATGTCCATAGCACGTATATACTCCAGGGCGCTAAGTGCAGACGAGATAAAAGCACAGCGTTCCTCTTCACCAAAAATCCCCCCGTCTGATTCATCAGTTCTTCTCTGGGTAGACTACAGCTCAGACTCGTTCAGCGAAGAGGGCGCATGGGATTATTACGCACAGGATAACGCACACAAGAATCTCTACGCCGAAGAAAGCAAGGGACATTACTTTGCTTACGGCGGAGACTGGGGAGATTCTCCGAACGACAACAGCTTCTGTCAGAACGGAATAGTAAGCCCGGACCGTGACCCCCAGCCCGAGATCATCGAAGTAAAATATCAGTATCAGGACTTCTGGTTTTACGCAGATGAACAGCAGATAATGGACGGAACTATAAACGTTCGTAACGAAAACAGCTTTACCGGACTTGACAGCTTTGATGTAAAGTGGAAGCTGCTCCGTAACGGTAAGGTTTTTGATGAGGGCCTTGTCGGAAACGCAGACACAGCGCCTCTGTCAACCGGAAAAATCTCAGTTCCATACACTATGCCCGACAAGATAAAGGCAGGCGATGAATTTTATCTTGAGCTCTCGGTTGTTTCAAGAGGAGAAGCAATGATCCCTGAGGGCACTGAAGTTTCATTTGCTCAGTTTTTTGTACCGGCATATGCCCCTGCATGCAGAAAAAGCATAAAAACAGACGGTGTAAGCGTTACAGACAACGGCTATGCATACGTGGTAAAGGGAAATGACTTTGAGTTTTCACTTGGCAAAGCCTCAGGAACTATGCAGTCATACAAGTACAAGGGCGAAACTCTCATCGAAACCGGTCCTCAGGCTGACTTCTGGAGAGGCCATACCGAAAACGACAAAAACTCCGGAAAGTACAAGCTCTTTGATACAAACTGGCAGAAGGCTTCAGGAAACATAAAAGTAAGCGATATCAGCGTTTCCGAAAACAGTCTGTCACAGAATGTTATAACCGTGACAAAAACATATCCTGATGTGGGGAATACCGTTGTAAAAACAGTATACACCATAAACGGAAACGGTGAAGTGACCATAAGCTTCACAGTGGACGCAACAAAAGCAAACATGGGAAATTTTCTCCGTGTAGGCTCTGCAATGGTTCTTCCTGAGGGCTTTGAAGACATAACATGGTACGGAAACGGTCCTTACGAAACCTATAACGACAGAAAATCCTGCGCAAGACAGGGTGTATGGAACAGTACTGTTTCAGATATGTTCTATCCGTATATGAAGGTCGATGACTCAGGAAATCTCACAGACGTAAAGTGGATAGCTCTCAAAAACAGCTCTTTGAGCTCCGGACTTCTT
The DNA here is from genome assembly GCA_015066815.1 of Ruminococcus sp. Classification (GTDB taxonomy): domain Bacteria; phylum Bacillota; class Clostridia; order Oscillospirales; family Ruminococcaceae; genus HUN007. The sequence continues at coordinate 3,543 of SVNR01000058.1, read as the reverse complement.
GTATCCGCTCTCAATCCTGTTGAAGCAGGCACTCTTCACTTCACTCCCGATGATCTCAATTCTGCAAACCACGTGTTTGAACTGTCACCAAGAAAAGAAACCATACTCAACATAAACTACGGCTCTATGGGTACAGGAACAGCCACATGCGGCCCGGGAACACTCGGAAAGTACTGTCTGCCGTCAAACAAGCTGTACAGCTGGGAATACACCATCATACCTGTTTCTGCTTCATCAGACGACGAACAGCTCAATACTCTGGCAAGCCCATACAGAAACCTCGCTTCCTCTGTAACAGACAAGAGTAAAAACAAGATAGTTATACCCGTAACATCATCTGCTGTACTTAAGGAGACAAGCGACGGAACTGTTATGACAGGTTCTGTAAAGGTACCCTACAACGCTTCACTTGAAGCCGCTCTTGAAGGCAGGAACTCCTTCACGATAGAAACTGTTGTAACTCCTACCGGAGACCCTGAGTTCAACATGTTCGCAGGAAAAGGCGACGGTGCTTTTGCACTCAGAACAAGAAAAGGCTTCCTTGACTTTTTTGTATACGCAGGCGGAAAATGGCGTCCTTACTATTATCAGATGCCTTCCGATATGGCTTCCTCATGGATAGGTAAAAAGCATCAGATAGCCGGTATATACAACGCTTCCGACAACACACTGAAGCTTTATGCTGACGGAAAGATTCTCGGAAGCATGAACACAGATACAACCGAAGGCGTTGCCCACAGTGATTTCAGATTTACCATAGGTGCATGTCCTGATACCGGAAGAAGCTCTCAGGCTGAGTTTTCACAGGTACGAGTTTACGGAAAGGCACTGACTGAAGCTGAGCTTAAAACACAGATAACCGCATCTCCGGCTATAGCTCCTGATAACAGCTGTGTTGAGCTCTGGGTTGACTTTTCAGAAAAGCCCTCCGAAGCTCAGAAGCTTACAGGAGACATAAACGAGGACGGTTATGCGGACTTTGCAGATATCGCCCTGCTTGACGCATATCTTGTAAAAGGAATACAGGATACCGGCGTTTCATCAGCAAAGCTTGATGTGAACGAAGACGGTGCTGTAAACGCAGTTGATATGATAATACTCAAGTCAAACGCAGCTGCCTTTGAAACCTCAAAGGGCACAACCTTCCACGGTGATGTGGACGGCAGCGGAGTTATCAACAAGGATGATGCAGAATTGTTGAAAGAATTCCTCACACACGCATCCGAACCTTCACTTGTACAGAAGTATGCTGCTGACTTTAACGATGACGGACGCATAAGCATTATTGACTATATGAATATATCCCTTATAGTCAGGTGATACGCCGCTCAGACTTCTTCGTTTTTCGCTATTCACCTTTTATTCACCTTTTTTCCCGATACAATTCACAGCTTTTCCATTGCAATTGATCTCATTATAGTGTATAATATCTTTAGTTTCTGAAAGATTGACACCTCACAGGCAGATTGAAGACGAAAAAACATCTGACTGTGAGGTGTTTCACAAAAAACTGAAAACTAAAAAAATAATTCTTTACTATTTTTTTGATTAAAAAAACGGAGGAACATATCTATGAAAAAAACAATAATAACTCTTATACTCGCAGGTCTTCTCACTGCATCTCTCGCATCATGCAACAACGAACAGGTTGAAAAGCCTGATACAGGCAATGAAACACAGGTTACTGAAAACAACAAGACAGCTATAGCAGACCCTGTAGCACTTCTTGAAACTGTATGGAATTCATATGGTGACGACGAAAAGTTTGCTGTTATAGGCGGCGACTTCTCAGAAGAAAACAACAAGTCTGACGCTCCGGGAAGATACTCTGTTTCAGATGCAGAGGCTATAGATTCTTCTCTCGGTATCCCTGCTGCATCAGTATCAAAGATAGACGACGCTGCATCTATCATCCATATGATGAACGCAAACACATTTACCGCAGGTGTATATCGTCTTAAGGACGGCGAAGACGCCGGCGCACTTACAGATGAGATCAAAGCAAATATCGAAGCAAGAAACTGGATGTGCGGCTTCCCTGACAAGCTCATAATAGCCACAGTAGATAACTATGTAGTATCCGCATTCGGCGCAAACGAGCTTATAGACACCTTTAAAACAAAGCTTACAGACGCATATGACTCTGCCTCAGTAACTGTTGAGCAGTCACTTGCCTGACAGAAGCTATGCGTAAAAAATATTCGGGCATTGCTTCCTGCGTGATATTTTTTGCTGTTATTATTATCTTTCCCGTCTTTTGTATACTAAAGCCCGATGAAAAGATATCAGTGGACGAACGCCGTCAGCTTGCTGTTTTTCCGGAATTTTCTGCAAAAAACATAAAAAACGGCAGCTTCATGAACGGTTTTGACAAGTATATATCCGATCATTTTCCCATGCGGAGAACCTTCCGTACAGGCAAGGCTCTCAATGAGTTTATGGTATACCGCAAAAAGGACAATAACGATATATATTTTTCCGACGGTTACGCCGCAAAGCTTGACTATAAGGCTGACGAGGCTTCTCTCGATTATGCATGCAGGCGTTTTTCATATGTTTATGAAAAATACCTCAAAGACGGAAACAACCGTGTTTTTCTGTCAATAATCCCTGACAAGAACTATTTTTTATCACTATCTGACGGTACACCGTCTATGGACTACGGCATGCTTGTAGAAAAAATGACATCAGGCATGCCCTATGCCCGATATATTGATATTTTTCCGACTCTTGAGCTTGAGGATTATTACAGGACGGACACCCACTGGAAGCAGGAAAAAATCACTGACACAGCAATGCTTATCGCTGAAAAAATGAACTTTTCTATATCCGGCGACTTTTCTGCTGATACTCCGGACGCTGATTTTTACGGAGTATACTTCGGACAGACGGCACTCCCCGTAAAGCCTGAAAAAATCTCCCTCCTTACAAACCCCACCATAGAGAGCCTATCTGTATTCAACTACGAAACCGGTGAAACGACCGGTGTTTACGATATGAGCAAGGCGGAAGGAGCAGATCTGTACGAGATATATCTTTCAGGTCCGCGCTCACTCATGACAATAAAAAACCCTCTTGCCGAAAACGACAGAGAGCTTATTGTGTTCCGTGATTCTTTCGGAAGCAGTATCGCCCCTCTTCTTGCCGAAGGCTTCTCCTCAGTCACACTTGCTGACATACGGTATATAGCACCCGACGCACTGAAGAATTTTGCAGAGTTTCAGGATATCGAAAACAAGGATATTCTTTTCCTTTACAGCACACTTATACTAAACGACTCGGATCCGATAAAATAAAAAACCCCCCTCCCGACACACAGCCTGTTTTTTCAGGTTATGGGTCGGGAGGGGGATTTTTTCAGAAGAATGTTAATAAGTACATTGATTTGTTTTTGATTTTTTACAGGTTATTTAGCACCGAGAGTGATGTCCTTGCCTGAAACGAACTGTTTGAGGCGTGAGAGGTCGGAGAGGTTTACATCTCCGTCAGCGTTTACGTCTGATCTGTAAAATACATCTTCTCTGAAAGTTTCGTTGTCCAGAA
>SVNR01000057.1 GCA_015066815.1 Ruminococcus sp. | reverse complement strand
TGTTCGAGTACGCTCGCGATATGGGTATTGACACCGGAGATAGATTCCTTTAACCAGAGACTTATTGATTCGAGTACGCTCGCGATATGGGTATTGACACGGTAGCCATTGACTATCTCAAATTTTTTTGTGTTCGAGTACGCTCGCGATATGGGTATTGACACCGGAGATAGATTCCTTTAACCAGAGACTTATTGATTCGAGTACGCTCGCGATATGGGTATTGACACTTCGTAAAACATAAAAAGCTTATTTCTTTGTGCTGTTCGAGTACGCTCGCGATATGGGTATTGACACTTGAGAGCAGGTTGAATGCTGAAGACGCATCAATTCGAGTACGCTCGCGATATGGGTATTGACACCAACAAGTTCAGCAGCCTTTTCAAATACATCAAGTTCGAGTACGCTCGCGATATGGGTATTGACACCCTTTTCTGCAGAGCTTAACCGCTTCGATCAGCTGTTCGAGTACGCTCGCGATATGGGTATTGACACTGTCCTGAGACTGAACAACCGTAGCAACAGACGGGTTCGAGTACGCTCGCGATATGGGTATTGACACGTAACGTGCTCCCAAACGCCTGTAAGAAGTTCTGTGTTCGAGTACGCTCGCGATATGGGTATTGAAACGTTGATTCAAATGGAAACAAAAAGAAGGACAATTGTTCGAGTACGCTCGCGATATGGGTATTGAAACCTCAATGTTTAGATTTTCCCATTCGGTATGTGTGTTCGAGTACGCTCGCGATATGGGTATTGAAACATTTCATAATCTCTTGGTATTTCTGCTGTATTTTTAGTTCGAGTACGCTCGCGATATGGGTATTGAAACATAAGCAAGAACCTTTCCGTTTTTCCATGTTTTTTGTTCGAGTACGCTCGCGATATGGGTATTGAAACTCATTGCCCAGTTCTACAGCTTTTTTCTCTACGTGTTCGAGTACGCTCGCGATATGGGTATTGATACTCAAATAATGTCATATTGCATTTATCCTTTCTGTGTTTGAGTACGCTCGTGATATGGGTATTGTAAAATTATAAAACCGTAATTGTTCAGCGACTTTCCTTAATAACCTCTCTGCTTCACTTCGTTCCGCAGCTCTCCTTTTAAGGAGAGCTGTCAGCGAAGCTGATTGAGAGGTTGCACTATGTAACAATTCGTTTGTCAGTGTGACTGGATAGTAACAAAAAATCTCCGGAAAACCGGAGATTTTTTGTTTTATCCCTTAAAAAATAATTTCTGCCTTTTATTATAATCTTACCTGTTCGCAATATAGAAACAGTCATATTCTTTGGCGATATGGTATAACAACAAGTAAAAATTCAGAAACCAATATGATTTTTTGAAATATTATAATAGTAATATTGCAAATTTTTTATAATAGTGATATAATAAAATTATTCATTTGTGACAAAAGGAGATTTTTTTGAGTGAAGATTTTTGAAAAAGGAATAACACACGGAGGCAAATTTCATGCTGATGATGTTTTTTCAACAGCAGTTCTCAGGATGCTTTGTCCCGGATTTACGGTAAAGAGGGTACTGAGTGTTCCTGAGGACACTGAAGGATATATTGTCTATGATATAGGCGGCGGAGAGTTTGATCATCATGGAGAGGAGATAAAGTATCGTCCGGACGGAAGACGTTATGCTTCGTTTGGTCTGATATGGGAACGATACGGAGCATATCTTACAGGCTCAGAGGAAATCAAAAACAGTATTGACGAAGACTTTATCGCAGCTATGGACGAATCGGACAACGGTGGAGAAAAAGAAGTGGTATCAACAATAATCTCTGCATTCAATCCGCCATGGAACAGCAGTGACAGTTCAGATGATGCCTTTGAGGAAGCGGTGGATACTGCAGTAACAATCCTCACAAAGCTCATAGCCCATGAAGCTGCTGCAAAGGAAGCAGACGCAGAAGTGCGGGAGGCTCTTGAAGCTATGGAAAACGGAATAGTTATTCTGAAAAGATTTGCACCATGGTCTAAGATACTTGTGGAAACAGATGCGCTGTTTGTCATATACCCTTCTATGCGAGGCGGCTATAACGTTCAGGGCGTTCCGGTAAGCAAGGAAAGCCGTGAGCTTAAGATAGCGTTTCCGGAAAAATGGTGCGGACTTGAAAACGAAAGGCTTGTTGAAGCAAGCGGAATAGAGGGACTCAAGTTCTGTCACCGAAGCGGTTTTTTACTTGCTGCAGACACCTTTGAAGCGGCCCTTGACGCAGCAGAAAAAGCAAAGGAACAGAACCGATAATTATTATAAAAAATTATTTTCGTATAAAAGTCACTGACTCAGCGATTTCGCAGCAAAAATCATTTTTTGACAAACGCATAATGTCAGTGCTGAACATACAATAATCAAAAAAGGAGAGAAAACACCTATGAAAAAATATCTTCTCATACTTGAAGTGTCGCAGAAGCAGTCTTTTATTTTCCGGAGCAAGAAGTTAAAAAACAACATAGCCGCTTCGGATATGATTCGATATGTGACAGACAGTGAGTTTTACAGTAAAGCGGACAGTAATTTTTCTGAAGATAACATCGTATACTCAGGCGGCGGGCATTCTGTGCTTGCGTTTGAAACAAGAGAGAGAGCATATGAGTTTGCCAAAAACATAAGCCGGAAGATAAGAGAGATATCATCTCATCTTGAGATGTTCACGAAGATAACTCCGATAGACCCGGAAAAATCAAATTCAGAAAACATTAAAGAACTCATAAAACAGCTCGAAATAAAAAAATCAATCAGAAAAGCTTCGTTTTCACAGGGGACCTTTGGGGTTGAAGCTTTTGATTTTAACAGACTCATGGCAGATAAGGATGAAAAAATATACAGCGTTCCTGAGGATTTTTCCCACAAGACTGATACAGACAGCAGGGAGAAGAGCATCATAGGCGATTATGAGATGCCTTACGAGTTGGAGAAGCTTGGCGGTACCAAAAACAAATCAAACTTTATCGCAGTAGTACATATAGACGGAAACCGTATGGGTGCCCGTGTTGCCGAGTTTGACACCTCGCTTGCATGCAGTTCATATGAGAACTTTGATGAATATGCATCAGAAAAGAGAGCGTTCAGTGAGAGTATAGACAGGGACTTACTGATTCATATATGGAGATGGTGGAAACAGTAAAGAAAAAGATAGATGAAGGAAAGCTCGACGCACTTAACCTGACAACATGCTTTCCTGTCAGAAGAATAGTTATGGCAGGAGATGATATCTGTTTTGTAACTGAAGGGCGCATAGGCATAGAGTGTGCAGCTGAGTATATCCGGATACTCGGTACTAAGAAAAACTCAGTTGACGGGAAACCGTATTCGGCATGTGCAGGTGTTGCGATAGTCCATAACAAGTATCCTTTTTACAAGGCGTACAAGCTTGCAGAGGAGCTTTGTGACAACGCCAAACGTACAGCCGCAGGCAAGGCACCTGATGATGCGAAGGATTATTATACATCAGTTATAGACTGGCATATAGAGTACGGAGAGATTTATGGTTCTGCAGCCGAGCAGAGAAACAGCAGCGTACAGCAGAACGATGATGCTTTTGCACTGTATAGCAGACCGTATATCATAAGTTCATCCCTTGACACGAATAAGGAGGAAAGCTACGAGGGCTTTCTTTCCATGCTTTCTGATGTTCAGCGTTACAAGGATGGGGGCGAAGGCTCAGAAACTCCTCTTGCCGCAAGGAGCAAGCTTAAAAAACTCAGGAATACATTAAAATCAGGAAAATCAGCTGCAGAAGAATACTGCAGGGAAGCAAGGATAGATAACACTATAAAGGTATGCAGCCGCACCTTCGACGCGCTCGAAATAATGGATACCTTTATCAGATTCTGAAAAAAGGAAGGGAGAAAACAGCTATGAAACTCAGAATGGAGCTTCTTGAGGACGCTGTGTTCGGTTCGGGAAAAAGCGTTCCCGGTGCTGAGGACAGTTCGGTTCTCTATGACAGCAACGGATTTCCGTATATGAGAGGTACTACCATGAAGGGACTTCTCCGTGAAGTGTTTGAAAACTATATAGCATGGACAGACGGGGACAGCAGTATTATTTCCGGGCTTTTCGGTGAGGGCGGAACAGATATTGAAAGCGACAGAAAGCTGTATATATCTGATGTAGTTCTTCCGGCACAGGTAAAAAAAGCTTTTGAAGGCTTAAGTGCTGACGAGATACTTGAAGCGTGTACATACACACGTACCTTCACAGAGGTAGAGGACGGAAAGGCAAGCGATGGCTCCCTCCGCACCGTCAGATGCATAAAAAAAGGTCTTGTTTTCTATGGCGAAATAAGCTTTTCCGAAGAGGATGAGGAGCTTATAAAATCAGTTGTTCCTATGCTCAAGTGGGTAGGAAGCATGAGAACAAGAGGCATGGGAAAAGTAAGAACGGAGGTGTGCGGATGAAATTTCTCAGAATAGATTTTACAAACACAGAGCCGCTCAGAATCAGCGATATCGGAATGAGTAAAGATAACGAAACCGCAACCATAAACTTTGTTCCGGGTTCTTCACTTAGGGGGGCGATAGTGAACAATCTTGCCTCTGAACTGAAGAACGATACGGCGAGGTTTGAGAGAGTGAAAAAAGAGCTGCTTTCATCCGGTACGGCATTTTACAACTCATATCTGAGAGCCGGGGACAGGCAGATGTATCCGTCACCTATGGGATTTTACGAGAGTAAAAACGAAAAAGTAAAAGAGCTTCAGAACGTTGTTGCAGATGGTGAATTTTCCGAATCCTACAAGAGAGCAAAGCTCGGAAGCTATTGCTTTACAGAAGGGGATACTATTATATATACATCTCTGTGCAAATCAGATTCACTCAATATAGATACAGGAAAAAAGAAAATTTTCAGAACTGACTATATAAACAAGGGCTACAGCTTCACAGGCTATATTGCCTTTGGTGACAACGTAAGCGAAGAAACCATAATACTTACAGAGGATATTATAAGAAACAGAACACTCAGGTTCGGTGGCGGACGTTCTGCCGGATACGGAAAGGTGAGGATAGATAGTCTCAGTTATCTTGCAGACGGAGATTATCCCTATAGCGGTCTGAGTGTTACAAACGAACCTGAAGTTCCTCAGACAGTGTATATGCTTCTTCTCTCACCCATGACCATGCGAAGCAGCTTCGGAGAAATTACAGGTCTGAACCCGGAGCTTCTGGAAGAAAAAGCAGGCTGTATGCTCAGAAACCGTGATGAGATACGTGCTTCAACTTCGGTGATACGTATGAGCGGATTTAACCGCACGTTAAAAAACCGCACTCCTGAATACAGACTGTACGCTGCCGGAAGTGTTTTCAGACTGGAGTTCCATAAGGCTCCCGATGCAGAAAAGCTTCGCAGTATCGAAATGAACGGTATCGGAGTCGGCAGAAACGACGGCTACGGCAGGGTAGTTTTCTATAAGGATTACGCCAGGATAAAGCACAAGCTTGCCTACAGTGATTATGCAGGAAATATTTCAGAGTCAGTTGCTTCAGATGATACCGGCATACGCTCTGCTGATATAGAAAACAACAAGATGATAATAGCACGAGGGATAGCTTATTCCAGAGTGCGGACGGCTATGCAGGAAAAGATATATCACGAAAAGCTTGACAAGGGAAGTGCGTCCAACAGTCAGACAGGAGTATTCCGCTCTGTGTGTCAGAAATACAGATATTCCTACAGCGAAGCAGAGAGTGCAATCAGGGAGCTTATAAAGCATATCCGTGAAAAAGAAGCGACAGCAAAGAAACATTCCGGTTCCCACGGAAGTCAGAAATCACTTCTCCTGAAAATAGAAAACATACTTGACGCTGATGTTTTCACCTGTCTTGGGGTAGATACCAAAATATGCGGATATGATATTTCACGCCTTATAGATGAAAAAAATCAGGGTATGCTGAAGATAGAGCTTCTCGAAAGACTTATGAAAAAGGATAACAGAACGGGAGGGGTAAAATAACTATGAATGCAGTTTTCAAAGCAGTAAAAAAATTTCATATAGAAGCGGTATGTGCTGCGCCTGTTCATACAGGATGCGCTGAAGGTGAAAAAGGTGACATACTCATCCATCCCGAAACAGCAAGACCTTTTATACAGGGTACATCCATAGCCGGCGTTTTCCGCAGCTTTACAAAAGAAAATCATGGTGCTCAGACAGCTGACAAGTGGTTCGGAGTAAGCTCTGATAGCAATAGCGGAAACACAAGCCGTATAACCTTCACTGACGCTTTGTTTTCCGACTCTGCCATGCTTGAAACACGTCCTCACGTAAGAATCAATCCGGCTTCGTCATCGGTAAGCTCAGGAGATACTATAGGAACATCCGGCGCTTCCGGACAGCTTCTCGATATGACCTATATTTCCGAGGGTTCTGCACTCAGCTTTGATATCTACGTGTTTATGGATAATGCGGACGATAATGACAACGTTATAGAGAAGTGCCTGTATGCTGTAGATAACGGCGATATCAGATTTGGTGGAAGGACAACAACAGGCTGCGGCATACTGAAGCTTACGGGCGTTGAGCTTACCCGGTATGACATGAGCGATGCTGAGGACAGAAAAGCCTGGGCTTATGAATCAAAGAAACCAACTGACGCTGATTTTGCAGATAAACTGAAGGACTTTAGTGAAAAAAGCTGCTTTACAAGAATAACAGCTTCTGTGGCTGCACGCAGGCTTGCAGTAAAGGGCAGCTTCGTAGATGACATGCTTCTCAGGGAAAACGACTATACTGACAAGAGAATCCCCGACTCTATGCCTGCTGTAAACGGTGCAGGAAGCTTTGTTGTTCCGGGAAGCAGTCTTAAGGGCTTGTTCAGAAGTCATATCAGTGCGATAACCTCGTATATGGGCATGACAGAGCTTTTCATGGAAAAGACTTTTTCGGATAAGTCAAAGTCAAGACTTTTTTTCAGGGACTCTGTTGTTGACGGATGCTCAGTAAAGCTGAATACAACAACAAGAAACAAGATAGACAAGCTTACAGGCGGCACTATGGACAAGGCTCTTTTCAAAGAAGCGGATATAAGCGGAAGTTTTGATATTGCGATAGACATAGACAGCAGGATAAGTGATGTCTGGAGTGAGGAAGATATAAAACGTGCAGCCGCACTTGTAGTTATGTGCATAAGAGATCTTGATGCAGGCAGATTTTCAATAGGCTCAGGTGAAGCCATAGGACGTGGTTATACTGATGTATCGTCGGTTACGATAAACACTCCGGATGGGGAAGAGTACAGTATTGATTTTGAAAAATCATCTATGGACGAAAAAACTCAGGACTACATAAACAGCTGTCTTGAAGCGCTGAAGGAGGAAGATGAGATATGATAAAAGCATATGCTGCTATGGAGGAAGCCGTAACTGAATTTTCCGGAAAATACAGCTTTGCGCTGGTATATATGATGAGTTGTCTTCTGCTCTGCAGAACGTCTGAGCTTCCTGAGCTTATGTATGATGAGATTCTCGAAGCACGTTTTTTCGACGAAAAGGGTGAAGCGCATATCTGCACAGATGACGGAGAGATAAGAGCGTATATTTTTTCAGAGTCTGATATTGAAGCAGGATATAAAAAGGATGAAGATATTTTTATTAACAAGGATTTTCAGAACAGGTACAATAAGCTTAAAACAAGAAGATACTATAATTTTGATGAGGACGGACAGAAATACTGCGTACTTACAAGATGTATCGGCATAGAGGGGTGAACATGATGTATAACAATAAAAAACCGGCCTACAGTACTGGAGAAAAACAGAACCCAAAGTATGTAGGTGCACCATATAACTTTGTAAAGCTGCCTGAGAAGGTAATAACAAAGTATGACTCCTCAGACAGTATGCCGGCACACAATCTTATAAGCGATGAGCTTCTTTCCGGTGAGATAGAATACACAGTGACTCCCGAAACGGATATTTTTATAGGCGGAGCAGATGGAAAAAGCTTTTACAGAAGCGATTCGGGCAGACTGGCCATTCCGGGAAGCTCATTCCGTGGACTTATGAGAAACAACGTTCAGATACTCGGTCAGTGTTCCATAGGCGATGATGTTGACGACTACAGACTTATGTACAGAGTTGTTGCCGGAAGTAAAAACAGTTCAGGAAAGCTGAAGAAGCATTATGAAAATATACTTGGCGTAAAGAGCAAGCCGATAAAAAGTTCGTCAGTATCGATATGTGAGAACGTAAAAGCAGGATATCTCTGCAAGGAAGCTGACGGATATGTCATATATGGCACTGATAATTCTCAGAAGGATGCAGACAACAGAAATTACTACTATATCAGATGTGATAATCTGAAAAAATTCTGTCCTGACGAACTGAAGGATTCAAGAGGGAATACGATAATAACTGATGTTTCTACTCCCGGTTATATACCGTTTTCTGCGGAGATATCGTATAACACAGAGGGAAACAAAGTTGTTACAGTCGGAAAACCCGGAGTGTACTCAAAAAAAGGTTTTCTTGTAGGCTCAGGACCGATGAAAAACAAGGATCCCCAGAAAACAAAAAAAGCACTCTATATTGTTCCGGAGATAAACATGGATATAGCAGTAAACGTTGATAAGAAATCAATAGAATCTTTTAAACGTGATTACGAGATGAAAAAAAATACTCTCGGCGCAACATGCAAGGGTGCAGACAAGGAAAAATTCAAGGAATATTTCAAGCTGCCGGAAAAAGAAATGAAGCCTGTTTTCTACATAGAGTATCATGGTGTTGTTTACTTTGGTTTTACGCCATATCTGAGAATTTTCTATACTCATTCCATAGCTGACGGACTTCCTGAAGGACATAAAAAAACAGGCAAGGATGAAGAACCGTTATGGGACTATGCAAAGTCGATGTTCGGTTTCTCAAACCAAAAAGTTTCATACAAGAGCAGAGTATACTTTACAGATGCAGAGTATGAAGGAACAGAAAACACTAAAAACTACAAGTATGTTCTCGGGGAACCTAAGCCCAGCAGTTATCATGATTATATAGTTCAGAAAACAGAAGGGGAAATAAAGACCTATAACGATGACGGGTTTATGATACGAGGCTACAAGCAGTACTGGCTCAGGGATACTCCTGTTCAGAGTGAAGACAACGCAGGTGATAATGTTTCTTCAACTATACCTGCACTTTGCAGTAATAAAGGGGTTTTCAAAGGAAAGATCCGTTTTAAGAATCTTTATCCCGATGAGCTCGGACTCCTTCTGTGCGCTGCAGATATGGGCGAAAATTATAGCTACAACATAGGCAAGGGAAAACCATATGGTCTTGGAAGAATCAAGGTAAATATAACATCACTGAAAACCTTTGATAACAGCAGGATGTACAGTACAGACAGCTTCTGCTTTGACCCTGTAAAAACGCATACCGCTGAAGAAATATCAGAGTACAAAAATAAGTTTGAGAAAATCCTTGATGCATCAGACGAAAACGTTAATGTCAAAGGTAAAAACAAGAAAAAGAACGCAGATTTCCGTGTTATGAAGGATACCACAAAGCTTCCTCCGGTTGAAAAAATAAGATATATGGATATCGGAAACAAGGAATATCAGAATCGTGAAGCACCTCTTCCACTTCCGGCGGCTGTTGTAAGAAGTGATACGGATAACAGCAGTGCCTCTGATAATAAAGACAATGGTCAGAATAATATGTTTGGCAACTTTGTAATAAAAACAAGAGGTAAAAAACAGCGATGATGAAATATAACTATGCTATTCCTTATATCAGACTCGGAGTTACTATGGTGCCTACTGAACCTGCTGTTCTTCCGCAGTGGGCTTCTTCTACTGTAAGAGGAGCGTTCGGAAACAGGATACTTGAAGCCTTCTGTACTCAGTCGGAGTATCGTTGTTCTGAGTGCCGCAGTATATGCAGTGCCGGTATCCTGTACGGTACTGCTTCTCCCGACAGAAGTGATGAAGCGATTAATCCGTATATAATAAACTGTGAAAAGGATGCGTTTGACGGACAGAAGCTTTTTTATGAGGTTACGCTTTTTTCTGAAGGAGTAAAAACTGTCGATGACGTGCTTGCGGTTATCAACAGCGGGCTTGCTCTTGGCTCGGACAGGGCATTTTTTGAGCTTACAGCTATAAAGGATATGGTAAACGGAAAAAGCATCTTTGACGGAGAAAACTTTTACAGGCCGGAGATACACTACATAAGCTTTGAAAAACAGCAGGCTAAAAAAATACTCATAGAATTCAGCACACCGTATAAAACAAAGATGAATTCTGACGAATTCGGATTTGAGCAGCTTATACGTGCAGCTCTCAGAAGAATAAGCAGCACACTCAGATTGTCAGGCACAGAACCTGATTTTGACTACCATGAGATTATAAAAAAAGCTTCTGAGATAAAAACTGTATACAGAGATACAGAAAATGAAAAAATCAGAAGATACTCCAACAGAACATCATCTGCTATGGAGTTTATGGGGTTTACAGGAATGATAGTGTGTGAGGGGGAGCTTGATGAGTTTATGCCTTTTCTGAGCGCAATAGAGATTCTTCATGCAGGAAAAATGTGCGTAATGGGCCTCGGAAAAATCAAAACATATATACTTGAATAGGAGATTATAAAAAACTATGGCACTTCATTATATGACAGTACTTGGTACAGGAGATTATAAACCATGCAGCTATGTTGATCTTGATGAAAAGACAGGGAAAATAAAGGAATGCTGTGAAACTCCGTATATACAGACAGCGGTATTCAGTATGTTCTGTAAGGATTTTACTGCTGATGACAGGGTCACTGTTTTCGTTACATCAGGAGCAAGAAAAAAGCATGGTGATATCCTCATGGCTGATTTTTCAAAGCTCTCTGAAAAAACAGGAGTATGTCCGAAAATAAGTTTTATAGATATTGAAGAAGGGCTCAGTAGTGAAGATCAGTGGAAAAACTTCAACACCATGTATGACCAGATAACAGCAGGTGAACAGGTGACAGTTGACATAACGCACGGCTTCAGAACGATACCTATGCAGATGTTTGCTATCCTTAACTATGCCAAGACGCTCAAAAGTATCACAGTAAACGGTATATACTATGGGGTTTTTGAACAGCCCTTCGGAATGAAGGAGGATAAGTACATATCGTACAGAGAGCTTGAAGAGAGATATATTGTATCAGAGCGCCCGAAAAAATACAGTGAGGAAGTTACTCTTCACTATCCTGTAGTGAATTATACCGGATATGATACCATAACAACTCTCGGAAACGCAGCGTTTATGTTTTCGCAGACAGGAGATGCGGGTGCAATCTACGATATAACCAAAGAAAACAAATCCAGACTTTACAGAACCGGTGCAGATTGTGACGCAGGCGGCAATACAGAGGAGAGGAAGAGAGATTTTGGTGCACTTTATTCACTTGGGGAGGATCTGAAAAACATAACTGAATCAATAAAGTGTACGAGAGGAAAAAATCACACTGACGGAAATTCCAAAGTAAATGCGGAAAAAAGCATTTATCAGGCTGTCTGCAAGTATATGAAAAACGAAAAAAAGCTTGCCGCAAAGGATGTAAGCGGCGAAAACGAAGCCAAGGCAATAAAGAACATAATTGACTTCATAGACAATACTATAGACGAGTGCTTCGGTGATGTCAGAGATGTACCTGAGGATATGATAAATATAGTGACCGGTCTGTGTACTATAAAATGGTGTCAGAAATACGGTCTTGTTCAGGCTGGCTTTACAGCACTTGAGGAAACTGTTATTTCGTATATATATACTCTTCTCGGAAGTGATTTTATCGGAGAGCTTATGGGAAAACCGGCTTGCAATAAGGCTGAAAATCCTGAAGACATGAAAAAGGATAAAAAATCAGACAGTGAAAGAAGCAGAAGGGAGTTTATCGGACGCATCGTAACCGAATATGATAAGCTCAGTCAGAATAACAGCACAGAGCCTACAGAGGAATATCTGAAAGTATCGGAAAAACTCAGAGAGTATGAGCCGATAAGATTATTTGTTCTTGTATCCGGGGTTAAACAGGCAAGAAACGATATGAATCATTTTGGTTTTTCTACCGATCAACGCAAATCAGCAGACCTCAAAAGAGATCTCGACAGATTTTTCTGTGAGTTTGAGGAGTTGGCGGGGATGCGTAGGTCGTAAGAAGTATACTCATTCTCTGTTCCCCACAAGCATTCGGGTAAATAAAAATAATAAAACAAAAAACGCTCTCCTGAAAATCCGGCAGGAGAGCGTTTTTGTGTTATTTGTTATAGTGAAAGTCAAAATAAATCTGACTTTCACTATATTTTTTAGTATAAAAAATTATAAAACCTCAAGTCTCTTTGCGATTTCCTTAAGGAATTCTTCAGAGTCAACCTTCTTCTTGTTTTCAAGCTTGGAGATCATGTAGAGGTCGCCTGTCATAACGCCTTCTTCTATAGTCTGAAGAGTAGCCTTTTCAAGCTTATCAGCAAACTCGCAGAGTTCCGGAGTATTGTCAAGCTCGCCTCTCTTTCTGAGAGCACCGCTCCAGGCAAATATTGTAGCTACTGAGTTTGTTGAAGTTGTTTCGCCCTTGAGATGCTTGTAGTAGTGTCTCTGTACTGTGCCGTGAGCAGCTTCAAACTCGTAGATTCCGTCAGGTGAAACGAGAACTGATGTCATCATTGCAAGACTTCCGTAAGCAGTTGAAACCATGTCAGACATAACATCGCCGTCATAGTTCTTGCATGCCCAGATATATCCGCCGTTTGAACGTATAACACGTGCAACAGCGTCATCGATAAGTGTGTAGAAGTATTCTATGCCGAGAGCTTCGTACTTTTCCTTGTACTCGTTATCATATATCTCCTGGAAAATATCCTTGAATCTGTGATCGTACTTTTTGGAGATCGTGTCCTTTGTAGCAAACCATACGTCCTGCTTGAGGTCAAGTCCGTAGTTAAGACATGCTCTTGCAAAGCCTTCGATACTGTTGTCCTTGTTGTGAAGGCCCTGAACGATACCGTCAGTATCCTTGAAGCTGAAGATTTCCTGTCTTGTTTCGTTTCCGTCCTTGTCTGTTATAACAAGCTCAGCCTTTGAACCCTTTTCTACCTGTGCTTCTGTGTTCTTGTATACGTCACCGTATGCATGACGAGCTATTGTTATAGGCTTTGTCCATGTAGGAATATATGGTGTGATGCCCTTTACAAGTATAGGTGTTCTGAAAACAGTACCGTCAAGAATTGCACGGATAGTTCCGTTAGGGGATTTCCACATTTCCTTGAGGTTGTATTCAGGCATTCTTGCAGCGTTTGGTGTGATAGTTGCACACTTTACAGCTACGCCGTATTTTTTTGTTGCTTCAGCACTTTCGATTGTAACCTTGTCATCTGTTTCGTTTCTGTGAACAAGACCGAGATCGTAGTATTCTGTTTTAAGATCAACATACGGAAGAATGAGAATATCCTTTATCCATTTCCAGAGGATTCTGGTCATTTCGTCTCCGTCCATCTCAACGAGCGGAGTTTTCATCTGAATCTTTGCCATTGGGTTTTGACCTCCAAAAAATTTTTTAAGTGTTTATGATTACTTGCTGAGGTTTTCTCTTGTGTAGTCAAGAAGACCGCCTGCAAGAATAATGTCCTTTGTACGTCCTGTGAGCTCACAGAGTACAGGGATCTGAGCGCCTGTTGTCTTGTTTACTACAGTAAGCTCTGTCTTGTCAGCCTCTATATCTGCACGAACGTTCATGATAGCGATATCATCGCCTTCGCTTATCTTGTCATAGTCAGCTTCGTTTACGAATGTAAGCGGAAGGATGCCGGCGTTGATAAGGTTTGCTCTGTGAATTCTTGCAAAGCTCTTTACAAGAACAGCCTTGATTCCGAGATAGAGAGGAGCAAGTGCTGCGTGTTCTCTTGATGAACCCTGTCCGTAGTTTGCGCCGCCTACGATAATAGACTGTCCGAGGCTCTTTGCTCTCTCAGGGAACTTGTCATCACACACTGTGAAGCAGTGCTGGGAAATAGCAGGGATGTTTGAACGGAGAGGGAGGATCTTTGCGCCTGCAGGCATGATGTGGTCTGTTGTGATGTTGTCTTCAACCTTGAGTGAAACCTTGCATTCGATATCCTTTACAAGAGGAGCTGTCTGCGGATATGGCTTGATGTTTGGTCCTCTGAGTATCTCAACGCTGTCCATATCCTTCTCGTCAACAGGGAGTACTATCATATTGTCGTTTATAAGGAATTCTTCAGGGAGCTTGAACTCAGGCATTTCGCCGATATCTCTCGGGTCTGTGAGAACGCCTGTAACAGCAGATATAGCAGCCATTTCAGGTGAAACGAGGTATATCTGTCCGTCCTTTGTGCCTGAACGTCCTTCGAAGTTTCTGTTGAATGTACGGAGTGAAATACCCTTTGAGTTAGGTGACTGTCCCATACCGATACAAGGACCACATGCGCTTTCGAGGATTCTTGCGCCGGCGTCTATCATTACTGAGAGAAGTCCGTTCTGTGCGAGCATGTTGAGAACCTGCTTTGAACCGGGAGCGATAGAAAGTGAAACATCAGGGTGTACTGTCTTGCCCTTGAGGATATGTGCAACCTTCATCATATCGAGGAGTGATGAGTTTGTGCATGAACCGATACAAACCTGATCTATCTTGATGTTGCCTATTTCCTTAACGCTCTTAACGTTATCAGGCATATGAGGACATGCTGCAAGAGGAGCAAGAGAAGAAAGATCGATCTTTATTACTTCGTCGTAAACAGCGTCTTCATCAGCTGAGAGAGGAGTCCATACCTCTTCACGTCCCTGAGCCTTGAGGAACTGCTTTGTGATCTCGTCAGAAGGGAAGATAGATGTTGTAGCGCCAAGCTCTGCGCCCATGTTTGTGATAGTAGCTCTTTCCGGAACAGAGAGAGTCTTCACGCCTTCGCCGCAGTACTCGATAACCTTGCCTACGCCGCCCTTTACAGACATGATACGGAGAACTTCGAGAATAACGTCCTTAGCAGCTACCCATGGACTGAGCTTTCCTGTAAGCTCAACCTTTACTACCTTAGGGCATGTTATGTAGTAAGCGCCGCCGCCCATTGCAACAGCAACGTCAAGTCCGCCTGCGCCGATAGCGATCATACCGATACCGCCGCCTGTAGGTGTGTGGCTGTCAGAACCGATAAGTGTTTTTCCCGGTACGCCGAATCTTTCAAGATGAACCTGATGGCAGATACCGTTACCCGGTCTTGAGAAGTATATACCGTGCTTCTTTGCTACGCTTCCGATAAATCTGTGGTCGTCAGCATTTTCAAAACCACTCTGAAGAGTGTTGTGGTCAATATATGCAACAGAGCGCTCTGTTTTTACTCTCGGAACACCCATGGCTTCAAACTCGAGATATGCCATTGTTCCCGTTGCGTCCTGTGTAAGTGTCTGGTCAATACGGATACCGATCTCAGTGCCTTTGATCATTTCTCCGTCAACTATGTGGTTTTTGAGAATCTTTTCGGTTAAAGTAAGTCCCATTAATTTACTCCGTTTCTCCGCAGATATAAGTTTAAAAATAAAAACGGAATAAGATTCTGCGGCAAATTATTCCGTCAAAAAAATAAACTACCTTAACTATTTTACCACTACTATAGGTGTCTTGTCAATTATAGTGAATGCAAAAATATTTTTGCGTTTGATATATTATTTTCAGGGGTAAAGTGAAGAAAATATCAAAAAAAATCAGTCCGACCTCCGGCCGGACTGATTTTTTTGAATGGATTGATCATATAAGTATATTTTTAAATTTGATAAGATCGATTATTGTGATTTTTCCGTCACCGTTCATATCTGCGTTGTTCTTCTGCTGTGATGTAAGAGAAGCTTTGCCTACGATAGCCTGCATGAGTTTAACAAGATCTGACGATGTAACAGAACCGTTGCCGTCAATGTCTCCCTTTACTGTGTTGCTGCCGCTTGTAGGCTGTGTGCTTACTGTTGTAGAAGGAGCGGGTGTTGTAACGACAGGGGCAGGAGTTGTAACTACAGGTGTGCCTGACGGAACGTTTATAGACATAACTGAAGTATAAGCTGACTTAGGTGTATATCCTGCGCCAAAGAGGAGAGGGTTCTGGCTTGATCTCCAGCTTATGCTGTCGTGAGTTCCCCATACAGTAAGAGCAGGGATCTGATCAGCATGCTTTACGGCAAGCTCGAAAATATCCTTGAAGAGCGCAGCCTGAGCAGAGTCTGAACCACATGTGATATCAAGCTCAGTGATCTGAACTTCAAGACCTGTGCTTAAGAATTTTTCAAGAGCTGTCTTGTAAACCTGAGCGCTCGGATAGGAAACATCAAGGTGT